>NZ_JCAUAN010000008.1:0-201795 GCF_059691975.1 Paenibacillus sp. J22FR5
GTTTATCTTGTGATTTAAACTTCATAGTAGAGCGACCTCCTGATGTGGGATTTTAAGGGCTGTAGACCCGTTACGTACTCCCATCGTACAGAGGCGCTCTTTTTTATTCAAATTCCAAATTATTCGTTCCACAGGAATTCTAAGTAGGATCATTAATTAATTGTAATAAGCCCTAGGAGCATTTCCTAGGGCTTGTTTTATATTATTTTAAGTGTATTTGGGCAACTCATGTAGTTGGTACCCCATCGGTACCAACTGATGATATTCGACTCTGTACTAGTCAAGATTTAGTCAACTGTTATATATAATCTATAAAATAATAACGACGGTCGTTTGCACGACCGTCTCATGGGAGAGGAGAAACCGGATGAAGAGCTTATGGGGAAACGTAAGCCTTCTCCGCGGTTGTCTACGACATTCTCTGATGTCGATAGTTCAAGCATGACCGATTTACGGTAAATTTATACATCGCAGGGATAAATTTTTTGTGTCAGATTAGTGCTTGTGGTACGATAGCAAAAGAATGAACCAGCATGAAGGGGAAAACGTACGATGAGAGTGATTTCAGGCACGGCTAAAGGCCGGTCGTTAAAGGCTGTACCTGGTACGAGCACACGACCAACAACAGATAAAGTGAAGGAAGCGATCTTCAGTATGATCGGACCTTATTTCGACGGAGGGCAGGTACTTGATCTGTTCGCTGGCACGGGCGGGCTAGGAATTGAAGCGCTGAGCCGTGGCATGGATAAGGCTGTATTTATTGATATTGAGAAGAAAAGCATCGACACGATTCAACACAATGTAGAAGTAGCCAAAGTGAAGGACCAGGTAGAGGTTTACAGAACGGATGCGACAAGAGCATTGAAGGTATTAGCGAAGCGGACAGAACAATTTCAACTTGTCTTTCTGGATCCTCCGTACCGGATGAAAGGGATTGCAGAGCTGATGACAACGATGGAGGAACAAGCCATTGTGGAGGCGAACGCCACGATCGTAGTCGAGCACGATGCAAAGGATGTACTGCAAGAAATCATAGGTGGATTTAAGCAGTTACGCAGAGCGGATTATGGTGATACGGCAGTTACCATATATCAACGCGACATCACGTCGATATGAGTAAGTAATTGAAGGAGATGAACAGCATGATGAGGCAAGAACACGGCATTACAGTTGCGGTATATCCAGGAAGCTTTGATCCGGTTACCTACGGCCATCTTGATATTATACATAGAGCGGCAAAAGTATTTGATAAGCTTATTGTAGCGGTGCTGAACAATACGTCCAAAAATGCCTTATTCACTTTGGAAGAGCGGATGGATCTACTCCGAAAAGTAACCGCGGATCTTCCTAATGTGGAGATTGATGGTTTCCGAGATTTGATGGTGAATTACATGAAAGCTCGTAATGTTAGACTCATTGTTCGCGGACTTCGGGCCGTATCTGATTTTGAGTATGAACTGCAAATGGCATCGACGAATCACAAGCTGAATCCAGATGTGGAAACGTTCTTTATGACGTCGAAACCCCAATTTTCGTATTTGAGCTCCAGTATCGTGAAAGAAATCGCTAAATTCCATGGACCTGTGGAGGATTTGGTGCCTGCAGAAGTGGAAGAAGAGCTACGCAAAAAATTCCCTCAGACCTAGAACTAGATCTAAAGGAATTTTAGGTTAATCGACCATTCTTCTCCGGAAGAGGCCCAGGCCAACCGAAACGAGCAGCATCAAGGTAAAAAGGAAAAGGAATTGCGTCAGCATTGGTCCCCATAGGCCCCATGCCGATTCGCCGTTCAAGGGAAAAGGTACCGCGGCGGCCTCTTTAGTGGCTAAGTCCAACCGAAGAAAGCTTGGTTCTGTATCAAGCACAAGCAATTGCAGTGGTTTCCATAGCAGCACCGTTGTGAATAACGCTAGAACAGCATGGAGGGCGCGTGACTGCAAGAAAAAAGTATAACGTGCACCGCTTTTCTGATGAAAGCCAGCAACCTGTGCATGGGCTGACAAGCCTCCCCAGCCGAGGAAAGAGCTTAGCAGCGCCATTTGTGGCAGAAGCGGGAGTTCCTTAGCTTGACTGAAGGCATAAGCCCCAAGGTGAATCTCCATTAATCCCTTGATCCATTGCGGCGTGGTGTCGGTGAAAACATTCATAAAGCTAAGCAGCAAATGCGTGATCGGTCGAAGGATATCGGCAAAATGCGTGATGGAAATGACATTGATTAAGACGGAAAAGATCATCATATAACCGCCAACCAACATAAGCGTCTGCACAGCGGAGGTGACTGCATCTCCGAGCAGCTTACCAAAAGCACGTCCATCCTCCCAATAGGCTTGGCGCATGGTCATAAGGGCTGACTTCCATATAGAAGCTGATTCTTTCGGTCTAACGAAATGAGATTTCACTTCAGGCGAGGCAATCTTTTGCTTGCTATGTCGCATCAAGAATCCAGTTACGATGGCTGAAACGTAATGAATAATCGCAAGTAAGATCCCTAATTTGGCGTTGTGAAGGAATCCAATCCCTATAACCATGATGAGGAATAGTGGACTGCACAAATGTGAAAGGGCCGTTAAACGCTCTGTTTCTGTGTGTGTAAGGAGGTTTTTTTCGCGCAGCGATGCAGTAATTTTTGCTCCTGCAGGAAATCCTACAACAAAGCCTGATGCCAGTGCCCAACCGCTAACACCAGGAAGACGGAAAATAATGCGCATTAGAGGCTCCAAGAGTACGCCTGTCCCTTGGATGACACCGAAGCCGATCAAGAGCTCAGTCATGATGAGAAAAGGCATTAAAGCAGGAAAGACGAGCTTCCACCAAACAGTCAGCCCCTCGAGAGATGACTGGAAAGCTTTATCGGGAAATAAAATGATTGATATTACGACTAGTCCAGCCAAAACTCCCAGCACCAGTGTTGTGAATTTGGAACTGGATCTTGCATTAATAGGCTGCATAGCATCACCTCGTCCTTCGAACATGCTTCATTGTACGCGAGAAGGCAGGCGATTAGACCAAGCTTTCACGGTGACAGGATAGGCAAAAAACATCAAAGAGAAAGCAACAGGAAAGGGGAACCTGTATGGATAAGGAAGAAGAGAGCACGGTACGTACGTGGTCGAATGATTCATATCGTTATCCGAGAAGCTCAGCAACAAGACGCTACTTAATTTCTGCGCTAGTGGGTATTATCATTGTGTATTTGTTGTTTTTTGTACGACTACCTTTTTTTATTTTTATGCCGGGTACAGCTGAAGAAATTAAGCCCATGGTGACGATTTCCAAAAGCACAGGTATAGAAAAAGGGACGCTCATGCTGACAACCGTGCGCGTAGCAGATGCTAATGTGGTGAACTATCTGGTAGGACTCGTTCATCCCTATGAAGAAATACAGCCGAAAACGTCTGTTCTCAAGAAGGGAGAGTCCGAGCAGGAGTATTCACAGCGTCAGGAATATGTCATGCTAACCTCGCAAGCAAGTGCAATTCAAGCCGCGTATACGGAAGCCAAGGTCCCTTTTCATATTGAGCATGAGGGTGTAATGGTCCTTCAAATCGTTCCAGGTTTGTCAGGTGAGAAGGTGCTTAAACCAGGTGATGTACTTTTGAAGGCTGGGGATAAAGAGGTGAAGGTCGCGCAGGATCTACTAGACTCGCTCGCAGGCAAAAAAGCAGGAGACACGATCACCATTACGTATGCTAGGAAAAAGGTAGAACTGCAAACGACATTGACGTTAGGAGCACTCCCTCTTCAAGAGGGGGAAAGCACGCCGCGAGCAGGCATTGGTGTTGTGCCGGCAGGTATGCAGTCGGTGAAAGCCGATCAGCAGGATCAACAAGTGTCTATTAAGGCTGGGGATATTGGCGGGCCTTCTGCAGGCTTGATGTTCTCCTTGGAGATCTTTAACCAGCTTGTACCTGAAGATATTACGAAGGGCTATCGCATTGCAGGAACGGGCACGATAGAAGCAGATGGCACCGTAGGTCCGATTGGCGGTATACAACACAAAATTATTGCAGCGGATCGGGAAAAAGCTGAAATTTTCTTTGCCCCAAAAAACGTAACGTTGAAAGACGGAACCAAAATCGAGAATTATTCCGATGCGGTCAAAAGAGCGAAGCAGATCAATACGAAGATGAAAATCGTAGAAATTGGTACCATGGAAGATGCCTTGAAATATCTAGCAGCACTGCCTCCGAAATAAGTCTTATCTAGCACAGTAAATATAATTTAAATTGACAAAAGGTATACGTAATGGATATAATAATCTTTGTTTGTTTGGGGTGATATAACATGCAAATTCGTTTTAGAGAGCTATCTCTTCATGGACAACCGGTACACATGAGCGAAGTAATGAATTTGACGGAACCTTTTGAGGGTCGTCAAGACATCCTTAGCCATGGGCCAGTAGATGTCGATCTTCATGCTAAGTATGAAGAAGGAGTAGTCAAAGTTAACGGTAAAATAACGCTAGACTTGGAGTTAAGCTGTTCCCGATGCTTAACGCACACGAACCAAACAATTAAGCTTCCGTTCAAGGAAGTTTTCATGCAAAAGCCGGAAGAAGAAGATCCAGAGCTTGACGAGGATATTCATCTGGTGGTTGGGGATAAAGTCGATTTGGAGCCTTACGTTGTAGAGAATGTAGTGGTCGGTTTACCGTACATACCACTTTGTGACGAAGCGTGCAAAGGTCTCTGTCCCGTGTGCGGAGAAAATCGCAATCAACGTGATTGCGGCTGTAAGCAGGATAAGATTGATCCTAGACTTGCAGGTCTCGCGGACTTTTTTAACAAAGATTAAGGCAACGCCGAAATTCGTATAAGGAGGTGTTTTGAATATGGCAGTACCTCAAAGAAGAACGTCCAAAACTCGTCGCGACAAGCGCCGTACTCACTTTAAATTGGAAGTTCCAGGCATGGTGAAATGTGAAAATTGTGCAGAACTGAAGCTAGCGCACCACGTGTGCAAGTCTTGCGGAACTTACAAAAGCAGAGAGATCGTAAAAGCATAAGATTAGACATAGTACTTCATCCTAGGTGAGGTGCTATTTTTTTTGCTTTCTTTTTGGTTGTAAATTTAATATACTACAGTTTAGTATCTGGTAATAAGATGAGATCTCACGAGATAAGGTGGTGCTTACCATCGAACGCCTTCCTAAACGACAAAGGCAACAGCAGCTGCTGCAAGCCATTGAAGCGAACCCTTTTATGACGGATGAGGAATTAATGCGAACGTTTGGGGTTAGTATCCAAACTGTCCGCTTGGATCGATTAGAGCTCGGTATTCCTGAACTGCGGGAACGCATGAAGCATATGGCCGTCAAAACGTATGATCCTGTGCGTTCACTTCCAATTGATGAAGTGATTGGAGAAGTCATTGACCTACAGTTGGATCAGAGTGGTATTTCGATTTTCGAAATTAAAGAAGACCATATTTTTTCAAGAACCAAAATTGCCAGAGGGCATCATATTTTCTCGCAAGCCAACTCGCTGGCTGTTGCTGTCATCGACGATCCGATTGCCTTAACCGCATCAGCGGATATCCGTTTTGTTCGATCAGTAAAGCTGGGAGAGAAGTGTGTCGCCAAAGCCTATGTGCGATCTGTTTCCAAAGGGAAAGCACGCGTGGAGGTATTCACATATGTAGGCGAAGAGACGGTGTTCCGAGGTAACTTTGTCATCTTTCATTCGAAGAAAGAGCAACATCTAGATAGGGAGGACAAGCTCCATGCGGATCGCGATTGATGCAATGGGCGGAGATCATGCGCCTAAGATCGTAGTTGAGGGTGCTCTCGCAGCGGCTAAAGAGTGGAAGGACGTACATATTATTCTGGTTGGTAATCAGGCTGCGATAGAAGCTCATCTCACAGAGAGGCCGGATAATCTGACGATCCGCCATACGGAAGAAGTCATTGAGGCCGAGGATGAGCCCGTCAAGGCGGTGCGTCGCAAGAAGGACGCCTCTATGGTTGTTGCAGGAAGATTGGTGCGGGAGAAAGAAGCCGAGGCCATGATTTCCGCCGGCAACACAGGAGCACTGATGACGACAGGTTTGCTGATCGTAGGAAGAATTCCGGGGATTGAACGTCCTGCTCTAGCACCGATGATCCCTACGATGGATGGTAATGGTGTACTTGCTTTGGATTTAGGAGCAAACATGGATGCGACTCCAGAGCAATTGATCCAATATGCCATAATGGGCAGCATTTACCGTTCCAAGGTACATGGTATCTCCAAGCCGCGCGTAGGTTTGTTGAATGTTGGAACGGAATCGGCCAAAGGGAATGAATTAACCAAAACAGCATATCCTTTAATGGAACAAGCTCCGATTCATTTTGTTGGCAATGTAGAGTCGTCTCAGATACTTCGCGCCAAATGTGATGTGATCGTCTGCGACGGCTTTGCTGGAAATATTATGTTGAAATCCATTGAGGGCGCTGCGTCCGTCATTTTCTCAGCCTTGAAACAAGAATTCACCAAAACTATCTTCTCGAAGCTTGCGGCAGCCGTTCTTAAGCCAGGCTTGACGCAGTTCCGCAAAAAGCTGGATTATAATGAACATGGGGCTGCGCCGTTATTAGGGATTGATGGGTTAGTACTCAAAAGTCATGGATCTTCGGATGCAAATGCTATTAAGAATGCCGTTCGTCAAGCAAGAATTGCGTTACAAAATGATTTGGTTGGCACCATATCTGCCGAAATTAGCCGCGGGAAGCGAGATATAACAACATGAACTTAATACCAGTTGGGGTACTCGGAACGGGTAAATATGTACCAGAACGTATTTTAACGAATCAAGAACTAGAAACGATGGTCGAAACGAATGATGAGTGGATCGTATCTAGAACGGGCATACGTGAGAGAAGAATCGCGGCAGAAGGACAAGCTACATCCGATCTCTGCTACGAAGCTTCCTTAGTCGCCTTGTCTAACGCGGGCATTACAGCGGATCAACTCGATTTAATTATCGTGGCAACTATTACACCTGATATGTCATTTCCATCTACCGCATGTATTCTGCAAGAAAAGCTAGGAGCTAAGAAAGCGGCAGCGTTCGACTTATCAGCAGCTTGCTCAGGCTTCGTATATGGACTTGCTAATGCGTCTAACTTCATTGCAACAGGTACTTATAAATATGCGCTCGTTATCGGTGCAGATTGCTTGTCCAAAATTACGGATTACACGGATCGTAATACTTGTATTCTCTTTGGAGATGGGGCAGGTGCTGTTGTTATTGGTGAGGTGCCAGAAGAAAGAGGCTTTAAATCCTTTGAATTAGGCGCTGACGGCACGGGAGGTCCTCTTCTGAAAATTGAGGGAGGCGGTTCCCGCAATCCAGCTTCTCAGAATTCTCTTGACCAGCGGTTGCATTACATCTACATGGCAGGTGCCGAAGTCTTCAAGTTTGCAGTTCGTATTATGGGGAATGCAGCGGATGAAGCACTGCGTAAAGCTGGTTGGGAGAAAACCGATATTGATCTGCTTGTCCCTCACCAAGCTAACATGAGAATTATTCAATCCTCACTGAACCGCTTAGAATTGTCGGATGATAAATGTATGATTAATTTGGACAAGTATGGCAATATGTCAGCTGCTTCCATCCCGGTTGCACTAGCAGAAGCCGTTGAACAAAACCGTTTGAGCAGAGGAGATCGCCTTGTCTTAGTTGGCTTTGGCGGTGGGCTGACTTGGGGGGCAACAGCTTTGGTTTGGTAATTTGCTAGCTGGATTTATTTCTGAGTAAAAAATGACTGAATATACCGTGGAAGGGGATCCTTTTCTCGTATGGGTAAAATAGCATTTGTATTTCCTGGTCAAGGTTCACAGTCCGTGGGTATGGGACAAGACCTATACACTTCGCTGCCAGAGGCCAAAGATTATTTTGACCGGGCGAACGCAGCGCTGGGCTTTTCCTTGTCTGATCTGATCTTCCAAGGTCCAGAGGACCAATTGAAGATCACGTACCACACGCAGCCTGCGCTGCTCACGACAAGCATCGCTTGTCTGGAGGCGTTCAAGGCTGCTGGCATCACGCCAGACTATGTCGCAGGACATAGTCTGGGTGAGTACAGCGCGCTCGTCGCAGCCGGCGTGCTCGCGTTCGAAGACGCGGTCCGCACGGTGCGGGCCCGCGGCGAGTTCATGGAGCAGGCCGTCCCAGGCGGCCTGGGAGCCATGGCAGCCGTGCTGGGAGCCGAGCGCGAAGCGCTGGCGGAGCTTTGCGCGGCAATTACAAGCGGCGGCTCCGTCGTGGAGCTCGCCAATGTGAACTGCCCGGGACAGATTGTCGTCTCGGGCAGTAAGGAAGGCGTTGCAGCGGTTGTCGAACGCTGCAAGGAAGCTGGCGCGAAGCGTGCCATCCTACTCGAGGTGAGCGGGCCGTTTCACTCTTCCCTCATGAAGCCAGCCTCGGAGCGCCTCGCAGAGGTGCTTGCGTCCATCGAGATGAGGGATGCAGCCGTGCCCGTTGTGGCCAACGTAACGGCTCGTCCTGTGACCCAGCCGAGCGATATTCGCGGCTTGCTGGTGGAGCAGGTGTATTCCCCTGTTCTTTGGGAAGATACGATTACGTACCTGATCAGCCAAGGCGTTGATACGTTCATCGAGCTGGGCTCGGGAACAGTGCTTGCCGGCTTGATTAAGAAAGTCGACAAAACGGTGAAAACCGTGTCGATTGGCAGCCTGGTAGCGCTGGAAAAGTTCACGCAGGAGGTACACAATCATGTTAACGGGTAAAGTGGCACTAGTCACAGGAGCTTCGCGCGGCATTGGCCGAGCGATTGCTTTGCATTTGGCTGAACACGGGGCAGATGTTGTTGTGAACTACGCTGGCAGCGAAGCAGCTGCTGGTGAGGTTGTAGCAGCAATTGAAGCCATGGGGCGTAAAGCTATTAAATTGCGTGCTGACGTAAGCAGCTATCAGGAATCCGAGGATTTGGTCAAGCAAACGATAGAAGTTTTTGGTAAAATTGATATTCTCGTGAATAATGCGGGCATAACAAGAGACAATTTAATCATGCGAATGAAAGAAGAAGAATTCGATCAAGTGATCGCAACGAATCTGAAAGGCGTGTTCAACTGTGTCAAAGCCGTTACACGTCCAATGATGAAGCAGCGCTTTGGTCGAATTATCAATATATCTTCTGTAGTTGGCGTACTCGGGAATCCGGGTCAAGCTAACTATGTAGCAGCAAAAGCAGGCGTAATTGGCTTAACGAAAGCTACAGCGAGAGAGTTATCTTCGCGTGGTATTACTGTTAATGCCGTAGCGCCAGGCTTTATTGAAACCGATATGACAGACAAATTGTCTGCCGAGATGCGTGAGCAAATGCTGAAGCAAATCCCGCTGGAGCGCCTTGGGCAACCAGAGGAAATTGCGAAGGTTGTTCGCTTCTTGGCTTCTGACGATGCCTCATACATGACAGGGCAAACGCTCCATGTTGATGGCGGAATGTACATGTAAGTTTCTGGGAAATGAGAATTACAAAATTGCCTACTGGCATTCTGTCAAAGATTCTCGTATAATACCAAATGAGGAGGTGAACCGGATGTCCGACGTATTGGATCGTGTTAAACGAATTGTAGTCGATCGTCTAGGGGTTGATGAAGCTGAAGTCACCCTCGAAGCATCTTTCAAAGAAGATCTAGGTGCTGATTCTCTCGATGTAGTTGAATTAGTAATGGAATTAGAAGATGAGTTCGATTTAGAAATTTCAGATGAAGATGCTGAGAAGATTACGACAGTAGGAGAAGTTACGAATTACATAAAATCTCATACGTAATAGTCTACAGAGTCCCGTTTCTAATAAAGACGGGACTTCTCTCCATTCCAGGCAAACAAAAATATGGAATCACTACATAGAAGGTGGTACAAATGAACAGAGTTGTAATTACAGGTATGGGCGTAGTTACTGCCCTTGGTCAAGATTTAGAAACGTTTTGGGGTAACCTGACTTCTGGCAAATCCGGTGTAGGTATGATCGAGAATTTTGATGTAAGCGAATACCCAACGCGGATTGCGGCTGAAATCAAAGATTTCAACATTGAGAACTATGTGGATCGCAAAGAGTCTCGTCGGATGGACCGTTTCGTTCAATTCGCGGTTGCAGGTGCACTGAATGCGTTGAAGGATGCGAATCTGAATGTGCAGGAAGATACAGATCCGGAGCGCGTAGGCGTTTCCGTTGGATCAGGTATTGGCGGTTTGAACACGTGGGAAGAGCAACATCGCATTTTGTTGGAAAAAGGCCCGAAACGGGTTTCACCTTTCTTTATTCCGATGATGATTGCGAATATGGCCTCTGGTCATGTATCAATGGTCACGGGTGCGAAAGGACCGAACTCCACAGCTGTAACAGCTTGTGCGACAGGCACGCATTCCATTGGTGACTCCTTCAAAATGATTCAACGTGGGGATGCGGACGTGATGATTTGCGGTGGAGCTGAAGCGACAATTACACCAATTGGTGTGGCTGGCTTCTGCGCACTACGCGCGATGTCGACTCGTAATGAAGAGCCTCATTTGGCAAGTCGTCCGTTTGATACAGGTCGTGATGGGTTTGTCATGGGTGAAGGTGCTGGTGTTCTCATTCTGGAGTCACTAGAGCATGCTCAGAAGCGTGGCGCACGTATCTATGCTGAGGTAATCGGCTATGGCATGAGCGGCGACGCGTATCATATGACAGATCCAGATCCGGATGGCGCTGCCCGTTGTATGGTGAAAGCAATTAAGGATGCAGGCATTACGCCTGATGCGATTTCGTACATTAACGCTCATGGTACATCGACGCCAGTTGGTGATAAATCAGAAACAATCGCGATCAAGAAAGCGCTAGGCGAGCATGCCTACAAGGTGGCGGTTAGCTCGACGAAATCCATGACAGGTCATTTACTTGGCGCTGCTGGCGGTGTGGAAGCTGTTATTTGCGGTCTAACGATTGCGAACAGCCTCATTGCACCAACGATCAACTTGGACAATCAAGACCCAGAATGTGACTTGGATTATGTACCGAACACAGCGCGTGAAGCGAACGTAGGCATTGCGATGTCGAACTCCTTCGGCTTTGGCGGTCATAATGCAACGATCATCATGAAAAAGTTTGAAGCATAATTTACCTTCCTGCGACGAAAGATAACGGAATATCATTCTCTCGGGGTGGTGAAGTAAGGCGTGAACCGTGATATTAAGGATTTACAGAAGCAGATCGGGGTCTCGTTTCGCAAAGCAGAACTGTTGAAGCAAGCATTTACGCATTCGTCCTATGTGAATGAACACCGTATCGCTGGACATAAAGATAACGAACGGCTTGAGTTTCTTGGAGATGCCGTACTTGAATTGACAGTTTCGGAATTTTTATATGAATCTTATCCAGGGCGTTCAGAAGGTGAACTAACGAAGCTGAGGGCATCCATTGTTTGTGAGCCCTCGCTCGTGACATTTGCCGAAGATTTGGATTTCGGTGCATTTGTGCTACTTGGTAAAGGGGAAGAGTTAACAGGTGGACGCTCACGGCCAGCGCTTTTGGCAGATGTGTTCGAATCCTTTGTTGGCGCTTTATACCTAGACCAAGGCTTGGGTACCGTAAAAGCGTTTCTTCAGAAGCATGTATTCGCCAAAATTTCCAGTGAAGGTAAGCTGCTTGTGATTGATTACAAGACGCAATTACAAGAACATACGCAGCATCATAATATGGGTTCCTTGGAATACCGGATTGTGAACGAACGAGGGCCTGCGCATGAGCGTGAGTTCGTTGCTGAAGTGCACATGGAGAGCGAGCTTCTGGGAACCGGTGCTGGTCGTTCGAAGAAAGAGGCGGAACAGCAGGCAGCTGCTGGCGCACTCTCCAAATTAAACGTAACGGTACAACGATAGTGGAAAAACCAGAAGAGGCGGCTGCTGCTGCCTTTTTTGTATTTTTCTCTTATTTTGACATGCGATATGTTACAATAATTTTTGAGGTGAGACCATGTTTTTGAAACGGATCGAATTATCCGGGTTTAAATCATTCGCGGACCGGACGGAACTCGAATTTGTGCGAGGCATTACCGCGGTTGTAGGTCCTAACGGGAGTGGAAAGAGCAATATCTCGGACGGAATCCGATGGGTATTAGGGGAACAAAGCGCGAAGTCTTTGCGTGGCGGGAAAATGGAAGATGTCATATTCGCAGGCAGCGACGCGCGTCGGGCAGTGAATTACGGGGAAGTCTCGCTCACACTTGATAATACTTCGCAATCGCTCCCGCTAGACTTTCATGAAGTTACGGTGACACGAAGAGTGCATCGCAATGGCGATAGCGAATATTTGATTAACAAACAGCCTTGTCGCTTGAAGGATATCACGGAGTTGTTCATGGACACCGGTATCGGGAAAGAAGCATATTCCATTATTGGACAAGGACGGATTGAAGAAATTTTGAGTACGAAATCGGAAGATCGTCGAGGCATTTTTGAAGAAGCTTCGGGGATTGTTAAATATAAATCGCGTAAGCGCGAGGCGGAGAAGAAGTTAAATGATACCGAGCAAAATTTGCTGCGGATTCATGATTTAGTTTCTGAGCTTGAGGATCAAGTTGAACCGCTTCGTGAGCAGTCAGAGAAAGCGATTCGGTTTAAAGAACTGAAGGAAACGCTTAAGAGTAGTGAGATCTCTATGTATGTCCATCAGATCGATCAGATTTATGTGGCTTGGAATGATGCTACACAGCTACTAGAGAAGTTGACCAAAGAGCAAACAGAACTATCTACGATCGTAAATCAGCATGATGCGCATTTGGAGAAGCATCGTTGGGAAACGCGTAAGTTAGAGGAAGAACTAGAAACGCTGCAAGAAAGTCTGCTTGGACTTAGCGAAGAGTTCGAGAAGTGCGAGGGTCACGGTGAGGTTCTGAAAGAACGGAAAAAGAACTATGTGATGAATCATCAGCAGCTAAGCACGTCAATTGCCATGCAGGAGCAGCGTAAATTAGATAAAGAAGCAGATTTGAGTGAGCAGCGTGATAAAATCATTGGGATTGGCGCGCAGTTATTCGAATTCCAGGCTAAGCTGACTGCGGAGGAGCAACGGTTACAAGGGGTAAGCGGTGGGATCAGCTCTTCACCTGAAGATCAACTGAAGGGTGAGTTGTTAGAAACGCTCAACCGAATGGCGCAGTCACGCAATGAAATCCGTTACGCCGAGCAGCAAATTGAGAGCATCGGACGCCGTTTGGACAGACTGGATGAAGAGCGTCAGAAGTGGGCGGATCAACGCGAAAGTATTTCGCGCCGTAAGCAAGAGCTCTCAACCAAGCTGGCAGAAACGGTTGCAGACATTGAGAAAGCAAGACAAGAATATGTTCAACTAACGCAAGCGCTGAAGAGCAAGCAAGGGTTGCTAGATGAAGCGCAGGCTATGGTGCGGAAATGGGAGCAAAAGCTCGATGCACTAATTTCTCGCCGCGACACGATGAAAGAAATGGCCAATGATTATGACGGATTCCAACAAGGTGTTAAAGAGGTACTCAAAGCGAAAAGTCGGAAGGATTTGCGTGGAATTCGCGGTGCGGTAGCTGAACTAGTCAAAGTTCCTGCCCATGTGGAAGTCGCCATTGAAACGGCACTAGGTGGAGCCCTTCAAAATATTATCGTTGAGACCGAGGCAGATGGCCGTGAAGCAATCGCTTTCTTGAAGCGTCGTCAAATGGGACGGGCTACATTCCTACCAATGAACGTTATTCGCGGACGCTCCATTTCCGACCATGAGAGTCAAACGTTAAAGTCCTCGAAGGGTTTTGTCGGTATTGCTGTTGATCTTGTCTCCTTTGATTCGACCTATCACAATATATTCTCCAGCTTACTTGGGAATGTGGTTGTAGCGGAAAGTCTAGAAGATGCCAATCATATCGCAGCCAAAGCGCAATATCGCTACCGTGTCGTGACGCTGGAAGGTGACGTTGTCAATCCGGGCGGTTCCATGACTGGCGGAAGCTTGCAGAAGAAGTCGACGAATTTATTAGGGCGTCAACGCCAAATTGAAGAGCTTGATGCTGAGATCGCAACATCCGAGGGACAGCTTAGTGGTTTACGGAGCCAGTCCAGTTCATTGAAGAGAGACATTACCGATGAAATGTTAAAGGTAGAACAGCTTCGACAATTGGGTGAGCAGCAGCGCATTACCGAGCAACAAATTCGTGCGGAACTCAATCCACTGGAATCGGAAAGTCGCACAGTAGAAGAGCAGCTTACGCTCGATAGTCAAGACCGAGGCGCTCTGCTGGAAGAACGAGCAGATTTCAGTCGCAAAAAAGTGGAAAGTGAAGCAGCACTCGCTGAGCTCCAAGAAGAGGAGGCCTCACTTCAACAAGCGATTCGTGATGCCGAGAGTTCCCGTAAAGCTAGTGAGTCAGAGAAAGAAGAGCTGCAAAGCCAATTGACGGATTTGAAAGTCAAGGTTGCATCGACCTCGCAAGAGAAGCAATCCCTTCAAGATCAACAAAGGCGCTTACAGCAGGATCTGAGCGATGTTGAGCGAGAAATCGAGGTCAACCGAGGCTTGCTCACCCAGCTAGACAGTGATATGGCAACGCTTGAACAAGAAACCGTGCAGCAAATCGAGCTGTTGAATGATTTGAAGCTAAGGAAGCAGCAATGCTCCGAAAGTATAGATTTCAAAAGGGCAGAGCGTACCGACTGGTTGCAGAAGCTCGAGCACGGAGAAAATGAGACACGTACACAGCGTATTCAGCTGAAACAAGTTGAAGAAAATCTCCACCAAACTGAGGTTCGAGTGACGCGACTAGATGTGGAACTTGAAAATCTGCTCAAAAAGCTAGCAGAAGAATATGAGCTTAGCTATGAGCTGGCGAAAATGCGGTACCCGGTGCCTGAGGATATTCAAGGTACACAGTTTAAAGTGCGTGAACTGAAACGTGAAATTGCTTCGCTAGGTGATGTGAACCTAGGTGCAATTGAGGAGTATGCGCGCGTATCAGAACGTTTCGAGTTCTTGAGTTCGCAAAAAGATGATTTGATCGAAGCAAAGACAACTTTGTATCAGGTTATTCGTGAGATGGATCAAGAAATGTCCAAACGCTTTAAAACGACGTTCGATGCGATTCGCTCTCATTTTGGGGTCGTCTTTGCGAAATTGTTCGGCGGCGGTCGCGCAGATTTAATTCTGTCTGAGCCTGATAACATGCTGGATACGGGCATTGAGATTGTAGCTCAGCCGCCAGGCAAAAAGCTGCAAAATCTTCAATTGCTGTCCGGTGGAGAACGTGCGTTGACTGCGATTGCTCTCCTGTTCTCCATTATTCGCGTAAAACCAGTGCCATTCTGTGTACTGGATGAGGTTGAAGCCGCACTAGATGAAGCGAACGTATCTCGATTTGCCGAGTATTTGCGGGAATTTTCGGAAATGACGCAATTTATCGTGGTCACACATCGTAAAGGGACGATGGAAGAAGCCGACGTGTTGTATGGTGTTACCATGCAAGAAGGCGGCGTTTCTAAGCTCGTTTCTGTTCGTTTAGAAGACGAGGAAGCTACAATGACTGCATCTTAAAGATATAATCTGCGCTTGCGTCATGTGTATTTAAGTGAAATAGCGGATTCAATTAGGAGGAACTATGAGTTTTTTTAAACGATTAAAAGAAAGTATTTCAGGTAAGGCAGAGGCGGTAACGAATAAATTTAAAGAAGGTTTAACGAAAACGCGTGATGCGTTCGTGAACCGTGTCGATGATTTATTTAGCCGTCGCAAAAAAATTGACGAAGATTTTTACGAAGAATTAGAAGAAATTCTAATTGGCGCTGACGTTGGTGTAAATACTGTTCTTAAGCTTATTGATGAACTGCGTGTAGAGGTTAAAAAACGCAAAATAGAAGATCCAGCAGAGCTACAGCCAATCCTTTCAGAAAAATTGATTGAATTGCTGAAAGGGGATGCGGATGCAGGACTGAATATCAATGCGAATGGCTTAACGGTTATCCTGTTCGTTGGTGTGAATGGCGTTGGCAAAACAACGACAATCGGTAAAATGGCCCACATGTTCAAATCCCAAGGTAAAAAGGTACTGATGGCAGCAGGCGATACGTTCCGTGCTGGAGCCATTGAGCAGCTTGAAACTTGGGGCGAGCGCGTTGGTGTGGATGTCATTAAACAACAATCCGGCGCAGATCCTGCCGCGGTCATGTTTGATGCCGTACAGGCGGCCAAAACGCGCGGTGTTGATATCCTTTTATGTGATACAGCGGGTCGCTTGCAGAATAAAGTGAATTTGATGGAGGAGCTT
Organism: Paenibacillus sp. J22FR5; assembly: GCF_059691975.1. Taxonomy (NCBI): domain Bacteria; kingdom Bacillati; phylum Bacillota; class Bacilli; order Caryophanales; family Paenibacillaceae; genus Paenibacillus; species Paenibacillus sp. J22FR5. The sequence continues at coordinate 16,266 of NZ_JCAUAN010000008.1, forward strand.
AATAAAATCTATCGTGTAATCCAACGCGAAGTACCGGATGCTCCCCATGAAGTTATCCTTGTACTGGATGCAACTACAGGGCAAAATGCGCTCAGCCAAGCGAAGCTTTTCGGTGATAAAACAGGTTTAACGGGCTTAGTCTTATCGAAGCTAGATGGAACAGCCAAGGGCGGAATCGTCGTTGCGATCCGTCAAGAACTATCACTACCGGTTAAATTTGTAGGCCTTGGTGAGAAAATGGATGATCTGCAGCCGTTCGATTCCGAGCAGTTTGTTCATGCGCTTTTTGGTAAATGGATAGGCGAACAGACTGACAAGGTATAATGCTTGACAATCATCTTGGAATTCAGTATGATAGGTTCTGTTGTGCTGCTGTCAAGTGTGCAACCTTTACGGAGGTAGATTATGACTGTCGATCCTATGTTGGAGAAAACGAATCGCATTAACCTGCTGTTTGATTTCTATGAACCATTGTTGACCGATAAGCAGCGTACATTCCTTGAACTGTATTTCCATGATGATTACTCCCTTGGGGAGATTGCTGAGAACTTCACGATTAGCCGTCAAGCGGTTTATGAACATATCAAACGTGCCGAATTGACACTGCAGGAATATGAGAGTAAGTTAAAGCTGTTACATAAGCACGAACAACGCATGAAGCTGCGTCAAGACTTGGTTGTTGGATTGAATGATTGTGATCCAGGGCTAAAGAGGAAAGTGACAGAGCTTTTTGATACAATAGTAGGGATCGATTGAAACCGTAGTTAGAAGCAGGAGGTGAAGCGCATGGCATTTGAAGGATTAGCAAACCGATTGCAGAATGTGTTCGGCAAGCTGAGAAGCAAAGGTAAGCTGACGGAAGAAGATGTAGGCGAAGCGCTTCGCGAGGTACGATTGGCACTGCTTGAAGCGGACGTTAACTTTAAAGTCGTCAAAGACTTTATTGCGAAGGTGAAAGAGCAAGCGATCGGACAAGAAGTTCTGAAATCTTTCACGCCAGGCATGGTTGTTATCGATATCGTGAACAAAGAGCTTACAGCCCTGATGGGTGGCACACAAAGTAAGCTAGCGCGTTCGAATCGACCACCAACGGTTATTATGATGGCAGGTTTGCAAGGGGCCGGTAAAACAACGACTTCAGGCAAATTAGCTAAAATGTTATTGAAACAGAATCACAGACCGCTTCTTGTTGCGTGTGATATTTATCGTCCCGCGGCGATTAAGCAGTTGGAAGTGCTTGGCGAACAGCTGAAGGTTCCGGTCTTCTCCTTAGGAGATAAAGTAAATCCTGTTGAGATTGCGAAGGCAGGTCTTCAACACGCGAAGGATAACGGCAATGACTATGTGATTATCGATACAGCAGGTCGTTTGCACATTGATGAAAACCTCATGGACGAGCTTAAAAATGTCCGTGAAGCAACGAGTCCTGATGAGATTTTACTAGTCGTCGATGCAATGACGGGGCAGGATGCTGTCAATGTTGCGGAAAGCTTCCACCAACAGCTTGAATTATCAGGTGTAGTGTTAACTAAACTAGATGGAGATACACGTGGTGGTGCTGCGCTATCTGTCAAAGCGGTAACAGGTTGTCCGATCAAGTTCGTAGCCAGCGGCGAGAAAATGGATGCCTTAGAGCCATTTTACCCTGACCGTATGGCATCAAGAATTCTCGGCATGGGCGATATGCTCTCCTTAATTGAGAAAGCGCAAGCTGGGATCGATATGGATAAGGCGAAAGAGATGGAGCGCAAAATGCGCAACGCCGAATTCACCTTCGAGGATTTCATTGAACAGATGGAGCAAGTGAAGAAGATGGGTCCACTTGACCAAATTCTTGAGATGCTGCCCGGTGCGAACAAGATCAAAGGTATGAAAGATATGAAGGTTGACGAGAAACAGATGGCTCGCGTCGAAGCGATCGTGAAGTCCATGACAACCGAAGAGAAGCGTAAACCCGAACTGCTGAATGCGAATCGACGCAAACGGATTGCTGCGGGAAGCGGAAATACGGTGCAGGAAGTCAATCGATTCATTAAACAGTTCGATGATATGCGCAAAATGATGAAGCAATTCTCAGGTATGATGGGGCCCAAAGGCGCCAAAGGCATGAAAAAGTTAGGTAAGGGATTTAAATTCCCCTTTTAAATAATGGTGTTTATTCTAAGTAGGAGGTGATTTTTCAATGGCAGTACGTATTCGTCTTAAACGTGTAGGCGCTCATAAAGCTCCTTTCTACCGTGTCGTGGTTTCGGATTCCCGTTCCCCGCGTGATGGTCGTTTTATCGAAGAAATCGGTACTTATAATCCAATTGCTGAACCAGCAGCTGTGGTTCTTGATGAGGAAAAAGCGCTTAAATGGCTTCAAACTGGCGCTCAACCGTCCGATACAGTTCGCAGCCTGTTCTCAAAAGCAGGTTTGATGACTAAGTTTCACGAGCTGAAATTACAGAAGTAATCTGTTATCTTTCGGAGGGTGGGTTCATGAAGGATCTTATCACCGTAATTGCTAAGGCTCTTGTCGATCATCCGGAAGAGGTACGTGTCGCTGTGGTGGAGAAAGAGGACAAGATCGAGTACAGGCTTTCTGTTCATCCCGACGATGTCGGAAAAGTGATTGGTAAGCAAGGTAAGATTGCGAAATCGCTCCGCACGGTGGTCACGTCGGCAGCTGTGAAAGAAACGAAGCGGGTAGCCGTTGAAATCGTTTCATAAGAAATGAGGTTAGGATTCAATTCCTAGCCTTTTTTCGCATATGAGAAGAAGGTAATTTAATGTGGAGGTTGGGCAAGCGCATATGACGGAAAAACTAGTGACGGTTGGTAAAGTTGTAAATAGCCACGGGATACGCGGAGAACTAAAGATAGTACCGGAAACGGATTTTCCAGAACGGTTTGATGTAGGGAATTCATTGATCATTGTAGACTCTCAAAATAAGCAAACGCCGGTGACGGTGAAAACGTCCCGCTTACATAAAAACGTGTTTATCGTGCTGTTCGATCAATTCTCCAACATTAATGATGTTGAGAAATATAAAGGCTCCCTATTGAAGATCGAGGCTAAGAATCAAAAGCCCCTCGAAGAGGGAGAGTATTATTATCACGAAATCATCGGCTGTAAAGTCGTAACAGAAGAAGACCAAGAATTAGGTCTCATTTCTGAGGTACTGACACCGGGTGCGAATGATGTTTGGGTAGTTGCATTACCGAAAGGGAAACAGCTTTTACTACCCGTGATTGATGATGTCATTTTGAATGTAGATATTCCTAACAAAACGATTCGGATTCACTTGATGGAAGGGTTAATGGAATGAGAATTGATGTCTTAACCTTGTTCCCTGAAATGTTTGATGGTATGTTTTCTTCTAGTATTTTAGGGAAAGCGCGTGATAAAGGAATCGTTTCGCTGGGCACGGTTAATTTTCGGGATTATTCCACGAACAAACATAATACCGTCGATGATTATCCCTACGGTGGCGGAGGAGGCATGGTGCTAAAGCCAGAGCCGATCTTTGGCGCTGTTGAGGACTTGCCTGCCTATGAGACGCCAGAAGGTGAAGCGGTGAAGCCGCGTGTTATTCTGCTGTGTCCACAAGGGGAAACTTTTACGCAGAAGAAAGCGGAAGAACTTTCGGGCGAACAGCATCTGGTCTTTATTTGTGGCCACTATGAGGGTTATGATGAACGGATCAGACAGCATCTGGTAACGGACGAACTCTCGGTGGGTGATTATGTACTAACCGGTGGTGAAATCCCTGCAATGGTCATTATAGACAGCGTAGTGAGGCTTTTACCAGGGGTACTCGGGAATGAGATGTCAGCTGTAACGGATTCTTTCTCAACAGGACTACTGGAATATCCTCATTATACAAGGCCAGCCAAGTTTAGAGATTGGGATGTGCCAGAAATGCTGCTATCGGGTCATCATGCCAATGTGAAAAAATGGCGACTTAAAGAATCTCTAATCAGGACTTTAGAGCGTAGACCAGATTTGCTCGAAGGCAGAGTTTTGTCCAAAGAGGAAAAGGTTTGGGTAGCTGAGTGGCATAAGCAGAAGCAAGAACAGGAAATGAACAAGTGAAATCTGACCTCGGAAACTTCTCTATTGAATTAATCCTTGGACTGTGATAATATATATTCTGTTGTGATTTTTTCAACAGTTCGAGTCTGGTGGTCCTCTACGCATAACAACTTAGACTTACTAACTATTAGCGGAATGAACACCTGTGTGGAAGGAGGGAGTCAACTATGAATCTTATTCAAGAGATTACGAAAGAGCAACTCCGTACGGATATTCCTAATTTCCGTCCAGGAGACACACTTAAAGTACACGTAAAAGTTATCGAGGGTACACGTGAGCGTATTCAGTTGTTCGAAGGTGTTGTTATTAAACGCCACGGCGGTGGAATCAGCGAAACGTTTACAGTTCGTAAAATTTCTTACGGTGTGGGTGTGGAAAGAACTTTCCCATTCCATTCTCCGAAGATTGACAAGATTGAAGTGGCTCGCCGTGGTAAAGTTCGTCGTGCGAAACTTTATTATCTGCGTGGTCTTCGTGGTAAAGCAGCAAGAATTAAAGAAATTCGATAGTAAAATGGGGGGCTTGTTCAGTCAAGTCTCCTTTTCATTTTTTCTGTACATAATAGGATATAAAAGAGATAATACCAAAACTGGAAGCGAGGCCGTCAGTGATGGAACAGAATGATCAAATGCAACCCAATCAGCCTATCAGTGCAACGTCTGCAAAGACCGTACAAACAAAGAGTGAAACATGGGAATGGATTAAAGCGTTAATAATTGCAGGTGTACTTGTGATTGTTATTCGTTGGTTCCTGTTCTCTCCATTTATTGTTGATGGAGATTCGATGCATCCGAATTTCTTTACGGGTGAGCGACTGATCGTCAATAAGATTGTGTACGATATTCGTGATCCGAAGCGAGGCGAAGTTATCGTATTTCATGCGCCTGAAGGTAAGGATTATATAAAGCGTGTCATTGCACTTCCTGGGGAATCCGTGAAAGTAACAGGTGACAAGGTATATATTAACGGTGAAGAACTGGCCCAACCTTACATCCAAGAAGCCATAGATCAAGCAGTTAAAGAAGGACATCCGTATAATACGTTATTGGATTTCCCTGAAACGAAAGTACCTGAAGGTGAGCTTTTCGCCATGGGCGATAACCGACCGAATTCCAAGGATAGCCGGACAAAAAGTGTTGGGTTTGTGCCTTACAATAAAATCGTAGGCCGTGCAGAAGTTATTTTCTGGCCGGTGAAGAAAATTAGTTTCATACATTTTTGAGGTGAAGAGAAATGACCATTCAATGGTTTCCCGGTCACATGACCAAGGCTCGCAGACAGATCGAGGAAAAGCTTAAACTGATTGACGTCGTGATTGAGCTCTTGGATGCCCGCATCCCGCTTTCCAGCCGGAACCCGATGGTTGATGAGATTTTAAAAGGCAAACCACGTCTTGTCTTACTGAACAAGAATGACCTAGCAGACCCGCAAGTGACGGCCGAATGGGTGAAATATTTTGCAGATCAAGGCTTACCTGCTCTGCCGATTGATGCTGCTAATGGTACGCATGTCAAAGAAATTTTACCTAGAGTGAAGCAACTTTGGGCTCACAAAATCGAGACGATGCTGCGCAAAGGAATTAATCCCCGCGCGATCAGAGCGCTTATTGTTGGGATTCCGAACGTCGGTAAGTCTACTTTAATCAATCAGTTGGCAGGCAAGAAAATCGCAGCAACTGGTGATAAGCCGGGTGTGACCAAAGGTCAGCAATGGATCAAGGTCGGCACGGAAATGGATCTGTTGGATACGCCGGGAATTTTGTGGCCTAAATTCGAAGACCAGATGGTTGGCATGCGTTTGGCTGCAACTGGGGCAATTAAGGAAGAGCTTCTGCATTTAGATGACGTTGCCTTGTTTACGATTAAGTATATGGTTCAGCATTATGGAGCCGGTATTCAAGAACGCTTCGGTGTTCAGGAGCTTCCAGATGATATGGATAATATTCAGGAAATGGTGAAGGTCATGGAGGCGATCGGGCGTAAGCGCGGCGCCATTGTAAGCGGGGGCAAAGTTGATTTGGACAAAGCATCCCTTATCATTATTCGTGATCTGAGAGCCGGGAAAATGGGACGTATTTCCTTGGAAAGACCATTTTAATCATACGAATCAGGAAGAACCTGAGGCCATGGCCTTGGGTTCTTCTTTTTGTACGGAGAGGACGCAGAAAAAATGGGTGTGGCTTGATGAAGCGCGAATCCTATATAATGAAGGCATGGGAAAGGGGCGGAGGCAGTGCTAGAACACGAGAAAGACATATGGCAACAAGGTTACACTGCGATTGCTGGAATCGATGAGGTTGGTCGAGGCTGCTTGTTTGGAGATGTAGTAGCAGCAGCAGTTATTCTTCCGATGGGGCATGTTCTTGAAGGGGTTAATGATTCCAAAAAGCTGTCGGAAAAGAAACGCGATCTGCTTTTTGATCAGATTATGGCTGAGGCGATTTCAGTTGGTATTGGGATAGTAAATGTCGATGACATAGAAGCATTGAATATTAAACAAGCCTCGAGATTAGCCATGAAGCAAGCGGTAGAGAAGCTACCTAGTAGACCCGATTATTTGTTAGTTGATGCAGAAAATGTGGACATAGACCTACCTCAATCAGCCATTATTCATGGGGATGCGTTAAGTCAGTCAATTGCGGCTGCTTCCATTATCGCCAAAGTGACGAGAGATCGTATGTGTGCAGATTGGGACGAGCAGTATCCAGAGTACGGAATTGCTGTACATAAAGGTTATGCCACGAAACATCATAGAGAGATGCTAATGCGTTATGGTCCTACACCGCTTCATCGGAAATTATTTATTCGTAAAATTATGGCTCAGATCGAAGCACAGGAAAATGAATCGCCAACTGAACAACTCATATTTGACTTCATAAGAATTTAAAAGTTCCCAGTGCTAGGAAGAACAAATTCTTATTGGCGATAAAAACTACATCTCTCGGGGTCCCCACAAAGTAATCGGAATTTGCTTCGAAGCTTATCGTCACTTTGTGGGGTAGAATAGCGGTCGCCCATCCTCGAAGGACTTCGATAGAAGTTTTTACCACTTCATCTAATCATTCTTCTGTAACGAAACTGGCATTAGTCGCCGATAATATACATACGGGCAATTAGATTAGAGGTGAGCTATTTTGAATATTAGTGGATTAATTCGTAGTCTAGTCGGGGATTTAACTGCAGCAGATTCGAAGGTGCTCGAATTAAAGGTTGGACAAATTGTCAAAGGTGTTGTGCTTCAGCTCCTCAGTGATCAGGAAGCACTTGTGAATATTGGAGGTACGCAAGTTCGTGCGAAGCTGGAAACGCCTCTGAAGCAAGGGGATGTTACCATGCTTCAGGTGCAACCAGAGTCACATGGTGGACAAATTTTGCTAAAGCCACTTGTTGCTTCGGATGTACAGATTGCAGATGACTCACTCGGTGAGCTTCTTAAAGCTTTTGATGTGAAGGATACCGCCGGGAATCGTCAAATGGTACAGCAATTACAACAGGAAGGCGTTCCTGTGTCCAAAGAGAATGTGAAGGCTTTTGAGTCTGTCATGCGTGAGATGCCACAGGGTGCCAATAAAGAAGAGTGGTTGCAATCGGCTGTTCTGGCTAGCAAGAAGGGATTGCCACTCACGCCTACAACCGTGGATGCTCTAAAGCAAGTGACGACCGGGCCACCCGTGGGCCAGGTGTTAGAGAAGCTCGAGCAGCAGGCAACTGCGCTGCTGGAGCAAGACCCGACACATCCTGCAGCGGATATCGCCAAGCAGGTCGTGTCGCTACTCCAGGAGCTGCGCGCTACGGCCGCAGCTGTTCGCCCTGCGGAGCCGGCTGCGCCAGCCTCCGCCGCGGACGAGCCTGCGGATGCGCCGCCGCAGGCGCCATCACCAGCTGCTTCGCAGGTTGGTGGCACTAACGCGGCTGCGCCGCGTGGCAGCATGCCTGCAGCCGCTGCCATGGTTCCGCCCGCGGCTGCGCCAGTGGCGGGCGAGGCTCCTCCCGCGCCGGATGTGCAGCCGGCAGCGGCACTACCGGCCGCCTCGGCGAAGCCGGCGGCCGACCTGTCCTTGGCTCAGGCGCGAAGCGCTGAGCCTGTGAAGCAAGGCGAACCGCTGCAAGCGGGTTCGCCAGCGTCCTTGCCCGTGCAAGAGCCCCCTGCGAAGCAGGAGGGGGATCTTGCGCCGAAAGAGGCGCGAGTTAGCACGCCTCTGGAACTACCCAAAGCGGATCCAGAGATAAACTGGATCAGCCGGATGCTCAAAGCCGTTGGCGTTGAGCATGAATCTCATGTTGCCACTAAGCTGGACGAGCGCGGCAATTCAATGCTTGTGCGCCCACAAGACACGGATGATTCTTTTTCACTATTCAGCGCCGTCAACGCGCCTGATCAACAAGCAGATGTAGTGAAGCCAGCTGCCGAAACGCTGAAAAGTCTATTACTTCAGCTTACAGCATCTGATGATACACCAGCGCCTTTGAAAGAAGCAGCGCAACAAGCGGTAGGTCAGATTACCGGACAGCAGCTGATGCTTACTACTGATAAGAATGCAATGTTTACCCAAATGACACTATTTGTCCCTTTCATGGATAATTCAGGCCAGCAGACTGCAGCCATTCATATTCAATCCCGCAAGGGAAGTCGTGGCGAAGTTGATGCAAGCAACTGCCGGCTTTTGTTTGATCTTCAAATGAAAGTTATGGGCAATACATTGCTTGACGTACAAGTCGTTAATAAAATTGTTTCATTGAACGTTCATAATGATCATCCCGCTTTGGCTGGATTGATGGAGTCATCTAAAGATGAAATCGCCGCTGCTATGAACAGTGTCGGCTATCAGTTCATCTCATTAAAATGTTCGCCATATCCCAAACCGCCTGAAGTTCAGGAGGGGAAAGAAGAAGCAACGAAAATAGGATCTTTGGATGGGCGAGTGGATTTAAGTGAGCTTTATCGTCCGAGAACTTATAAAGGGGTTGATGTTCGCGCATGAGTCATCCCAAAAAAGCACCCGAGGAATCGCAGCTAACACCGCTGAAGAAGGCGGTTGCCCTGCGATATTCGCCAGAATCACAGAAAGCCCCTACCTTGATTGCTAAAGGAAAAGGGCATATGGCAGAAGCGATTTTGCAAAAAGCGAAGGAAAATGGGATTCCGATTCAAGAGGATAAATCATTAGTTGAGGTTTTGTCTAAACTGGATCTGGATCAAGAAATTCCCCCAGAACTTTATCAATTGGTGGCAGAAGTACTAAGCTTTATTTATCGCTCCGATGGGCGGATGAGACCGTCGAGGCATGGATAGATGAGCAACCTGTATAAAGATGATCGTAAAATGCTGGGTAGACAAGGTGAGGAATGGGCCGCCGGGTTTCTTCTGAAACTTGACTATCTCATTGTCGAGCGAAATTGGCGTTGTCGTTCAGGAGAGATCGATATTATTGCGGAGAAAGCGAATAAGCTTATTTTTGTTGAGGTTCGAACAAGGCGTCCTTCTAGCAGATTCGGCACAGCCATAGAATCAGTGGATTATCGCAAGCAAGCGAAGGTTCGAGAAATTGCACAATTTTATATGTACCGATTTCACAAATACGAGCAATCGATTCAATTTGATGTGATAACGGTTGAAATGTCTGACCTTAACGCAGAACCGAATATTGTGCATATACAAGGAGCCTTTTGAAACGTCACTTACGAAGTGCCGAGTCAAAAGGCTTTATTTTCAATGTGACTCCAACAGTTATTCCTAGGATGCTCCTGTTTTGTTCCTAACTAAATCTCGATCTCTTCAATTCGTTGGTTTTTATCTAAATTCCGATATTGGATGGCTTCCGCGAGATGAGAGGGGAGAATACCATCACAACCGTCTAAGTCCGAAATGGTGAGCGCAAGTCGCAAAATCCGATCGTGTGCACGTGCACTTAGCCCCAATGCTTCGAATGAAGCCCGAAGTAGCTGATCTCCTTCGGGAGTCAAACGGCAAATTTCCTTCATCAGCCTGCCGCTTAATTCGTTATTATGTTGAATATCTGTACCTGCGTAACGTTGCTGCTGTCTCAAATGTGCTTGCATAACCTTCGCTCTCATTTCACTCGAAGATAAGTTAGTTGCGGTATCCTTTAATTGAGCATAGCTAGGCTTAGGAACTTCGACATGAAGATCGATACGATCTAGGAGAGGGCCAGAAATTTTGGAGCGATAATGGATGATCTTAGCTGGACTGCAAATACAGGCGTTAGCCTCCGTTTCGGCACCGTAATAACCACATGGGCATGGATTCATAGCAGCTGCCAGAATAAAATGAGAGGGAAATGTATACACCGCCCTAGCCCTGGCAATCATCACATAGCGATCCTCTAAGGGCTGTCGAAGTACTTCAAGTGCATTACGAGTAAACTCCGGGAGTTCATCCAGAAAAAGAATACCGCGATGAGATAAGCTAACTTCACCTGGTTTGGGAATCGTACCTCCACCAACAAGACCAGCAGGAGAGATGGAGTGGTGAGGGGAACGAAATGCTCTTGCGCGCATCAGTGTAGAACGGTCAGTCAGCTTGCCTGAAGCGCTATAGATTTTAGTAACCTCCAATGCCTCGCGGTCTGTCATGGGCGGAAGAATGGAGGGGAGTCGCTTGATGAGCATTGTTTTTCCTGTACCAGGAGGACCGAGGAGGATCAAATTATGCATGCCTGCGGCAGCAATCATCATGGCACGCTTAACTTGATGTTGCCCGTTCACATCGGCATAATCTTCAACATAATTGGCGTGATTGTTAACGGAAATCGACTGATCGTTATTTTCATGTTCGACAATCTTATAAATAAAATCGTGATACGAATGTTTGTTCCAATTTTTGAAATCGGACAGATTCGTTATGACACATACTTCAATACCCTCAATTAAGGCGGCTTCTGGCGCGTTGGCAGTTGATAAGCAAACCCGTTTGATCCCAATCTTCTTAGCCGCATGAACCATCGAAAGCACGCCGGGGATAGGGCGAAGCGAGCCATCCAAAGCAAGCTCACCTAGAAATAACGTAGCGGGATGGCCTTCAAAATGAACTTGTCCTGTAGTGATGAGGATTCCGATAGCAATGGCAAGGTCGAAAGAAGAACCTTCCTTACGCAAATCGGCTGGAGCGAGATTAACGGTAATCCGGTCCATGGGGAACGTGAAACCGCAGTTTTTGATGGAAGAACGAACTCTTTCTACGGATTCTCGAATTGCGGAGTCGGGAAGTCCGACGAGATTAATCTGGGGTAAACCGCTTGAAATATCGACCTCTACTTCGATCGGTTGTCCTTCAATCCCTTGTAAACAAGCGCTCATGACTTTACCATACATAAAAACACCTTCTTCTCCATTGAAATCACAGCTGCAACAGCTGAGTTCGAATTGGATAAAAGGTGCTTCCTCATTGATCCGATTAATTTCTTTTATTATAATCGCAATTGGTAAAATTACGCAAATATTGTCGAGATAATTCCACGTTTTAAAAATGTGACACATGCACATACTGGAAGATGAGGTGATGATATGCAGGAAAAACCATATTTTTGTCCCAATTGTCGGTCAAATCGCATTAAATTTAGTATAGTCACGAGCTATGCACAGTCATTTCTAAAGGACGCACTTTCCGGGAATATTACCGAATTTCACGATCCTGACGTGATCCCAGAGCCTGAGCCGACGATTCAGTGTTTAATCTGCAACTTTTCTGCTAATGAAATGCGTTTTATAAAGCAAGCAGAGCGTGAGCCTCGGGTCAATTCACCAACAACTTCGTTTTCTTAACCAAGTTGAAGCATGACGTATTTTTCATTACATGAAAAATACGTTTTTTTTATTTGTGGAGTGATAGCTAAAGTTTTTCAGTGTGAAAGGAAAATTTGAATGGATTAATGAAAAAAATAAAGAAACTGTCGAAAATAATGTGTTACAATGGTTAGGGCTTGCGAAGAAGTGTGATACTAATTCCGGTAGCAAGATATATTCTCGTGCACAACGTCAATTGGAAATTACACTTTTCCCTGTATAGCACGTATAGAAAGTCCATACTGATAGGAGGATTTAGGAAATGAATATCCATGAGTACCAAGGCAAAGAAGTCCTGAGACAGTACGGAGTCAGCGTTCCTAACGGAAAGGTTGCTTTTACGGTTGACGAGGCTGTTGAAGCAGCAAAAGAGCTTGGAACATCCGTTGTCGTAGTAAAAGCGCAAATTCATGCCGGAGGTCGCGGTAAAGCAGGCGGCGTTAAGGTAGCTAAAAGCCTCGATGAAGTTCGTACATATGCTAGCGAAATTCTAGGTAAAGTGCTTGTCACTCACCAAACAGGTCCAGAAGGTAAAGAAGTTAAACGCCTTTTGATCGAAGAGGGCTGTGACATTAAGAAAGAATATTATGTAGGTGTTGTTGTTGACCGTGCAACAGGTAGCGTCGTATTGATGGCTTCCGAAGAAGGCGGTACGGAGATTGAAGAAGTAGCTGAGCACTCTCCTGAGAAAATTTTCAAAGAAGTTGTTGACCCAGCAATCGGTCTTCAATCCTTCCAAGCACGTAGACTTGCTTACGCAATCAATATCCCGAATGAGCTTGTAAACAAAGCAGTTAAATTCATGCTTGCCCTCTACAAAGCATTCGTTGAGAAAGATGCTTCCATTGCTGAAATCAACCCATTGGTTGTAACAGGCTCTGGTGACGTTATGGCACTTGATGCGAAATTAAACTTTGATTCTAACGCTTTGTTCCGTCACAAGGATATCGTGGATCTTCGTGACCTTGAAGAGGAAGATGCGAAAGAAATCCAAGCTTCCAAATATGACCTGAGCTATATCGCTCTTGATGGTAACATCGGTTGTATGGTTAACGGCGCTGGACTTGCTATGGCCACTATGGACATTATCAAGCACTACGGCGGAGACCCTGCTAACTTCCTAGACGTAGGGGGCGGTGCTACGAAAGAGAAAGTAACTGAAGCTTTCAAAATCATCTTGTCCGATGAGCAAGTTAAAGGGATTTTTGTTAATATTTTCGGTGGTATCATGCGTTGTGACGTTATCGCTGAAGGTGTTGTAGCTGCTGCTAGAGAGCTAGGACTTTCCCGTCCACTCGTTGTTCGTCTTGAAGGAACTAACGTTGAGCTTGGTAAAAAGATTCTTAACGAATCCGGCTTGAACATTGTTGCTGCTGACTCCATGGCTGACGGCGCACAAAAAATCGTTGCACTAGTAAAGTAAACTAAATCCGAGCGGTTTAGAATCATATAGGGGATGTGAACAATAGATCATGAGTATTTTGGTCAATAAACATACAAAAGTCATTACTCAAGGGATTACCGGCGCTACGGGTTTGTTTCATACCAAAGGCGGTCTAGACTACGGCACGCAAATGGTGGGTGGCGTAACTCCTGGTAAAGGCGGCACAACAGTCGATATCACTTTGGAAAATGGTGAGCTTGTTAAACTGCCCGTTTTCAACACAGTTGTTGAAGCGAAAAATGTTACTGGTGCTACTGCATCCGTTATCTATGTACCACCAGCTTTTGCTGCAGAATCCATCATCGAAGCCATTGAAGCTGAGCTTGAATTGGTTATCTGTATCACTGAAGGTATTCCAGTACTAGACATGGTACGCGTTAAACGTTACCTTGAAGGTAAAAATACCGTTCTTATCGGACCTAACTGCCCAGGTGTTATCACACCAGGTGAGTGTAAAATCGGCATCATGCCAGGTTACATCCATACGCCAGGCCATGTAGGTGTTGTTTCGCGTTCCGGAACATTAACTTACGAGGCTGTTCACCAATTGACGACTCGCGGAATTGGACAATCCTCCGCAGTTGGTATCGGTGGAGATCCAGTTAAAGGATCCGAGTTTATCGACATCCTTAAACGTTTTAACGAAGATCCAGATACGTACGCTGTCATCATGATCGGTGAAATCGGCGGAACGGCTGAAGAAGAAGCAGCGGAGTGGGTTGCGGCTAACATGACCAAACCTGTTGTTGGCTTCATCGGCGGTAAAACTGCGCCTCCAGGCAAACGTATGGGCCATGCTGGTGCCATTATTTCCGGTGGTAAAGGTACTGCTGCTGAGAAAGTTGCAACAATGGAAAGATGCGGTATCCGCGTAGCGGCTACACCATCCGAAATGGGTTCAACACTTGTTAGCGTACTTGAAGAAAAAGGTATGCTAGATAAAGTTATCACAAAAAAATAAGCTTCTGTTCACGAAGGTAAGCAACCTTCCATTTCCCTTAGTTGGGATTTGGGAGGTTTTTCTTTTTTTACGATGCATAAATTTGTCATTCTTGTAAGGAGTGTATATACTAATGGATAATCGTCATTGTTTAATTGGGCTTCATGAACTTGAAGGCATTGGTTGGAAAACGATGGAGCAACTCATAAGTCGATTCCCAGAGCCAAGTGTATTAATAGGATTATCGGCAACCGAAATCGCCTCTTATGGAATCCGTGTTTCAGTTGCGGAGCAAATAGCGTCTCGATTGACGCCTGCTTTTATAGAACACAAACTACACTTATATAGAAGTAATGCCATTCAGATTTTGACTCGTTTTGATGAGAATTATCCTGCGATTCTGAAGGAGATTGCCCAACCTCCGTGGGTGTTATATGTGAAAGGTGATCCTACCTTTTTGAACGGTCACTTACTTGGAATTGTGGGCACGCGTACTCCGACTCTTTATGGGAAGAAGATCGCTGAAGAGTGGGCAGCTGCTCTTTCTAGAGCTGGATTCGGGATTGTAAGTGGGCTTGCTCGAGGCATTGACAGCAAAGCTCATATTGGTGCTCTTCAAGGAAAGTCGAAGACAGTCGCCGTACTCGGATGCGCAATTAATACGATTTATCCCCGAGAGAATGCCCTGTTATATCGTAAGATCGAGCAGGAAGGCGTCATTATTTCTGAATATCCGATGGGTACGGGGATGAGGCCTGGCATGTTCCCGCAACGAAATCGTATTATTGCCGGATTGTCTCTGGGCGTAACGGTTGTAGAAGCAGCTGAGGATAGTGGATCATTGATTACGGTTGAGTTTTCCTTAGACGCCTCACGCGACGTTTTCGCAGTTCCTGGTCCAATCAACTCTCGCCAAAGCAGCGGTGTACATAAGCTTTTGAAGGATGGCGCGAAATTAGTTACGAGAGTTGAAGAGATTGTCGAAGATTATAAACACATCATAAATGTGGATGAAATAAATGTTGATTGGAAGGCAGAATCGGCGATCATACTCTCTAAAGATGAGGTCGAAATTGTTCGAAAGTTGTCAGATACACCAATCTCAATAGACACTTTATTAGAAGACAGTCAATTTACGTTTGGACATTTGCATGCAGTTCTGTTATCTTTGGTATTGAAAAAGGCGATTAAACAGCTTCCGGGTTCAACTTACATTCGAGCATAGGCTAATCACGAAGTTTTGCTTCTCGCCAAGTAAACTTTACCTTGAAACCAAGAGGGGAGGAAGGACGAACCATGGCAGATTCGTTAGTCATTGTTGAGTCACCAGCTAAAGCCAAAACCATTGGCAAATATTTAGGCAGTAAATTCATCGTAAAAGCATCGATGGGTCATATTCGCGACCTTCCGAAAAGCCAAATTGGCGTAGAAGTCGATCGTAACTTTGAGCCTAAATACATAACGATTCGTGGAAAAGGTTCTATCCTGAAAGAACTGAAAGACGCAAGCAAAAAAGTGAAAAAAATATATCTGGCGGCGGATCCGGATCGCGAAGGTGAAGCGATTGCCTGGCATTTAGCTCACTACTTGGATGTAGGTCCTGATGAGCTTTGCCGTGTTGTCTTTAATGAGATCACGAAGGAAGCCGTTAAGGATTCCTTTAAAACGCCTCGGCGCATCAATCAAGATTTGGTGAATGCACAACAGGCGCGTCGAATTTTGGATCGTCTTGTTGGTTATAAGATTAGTCCTTTGCTTTGGAAAAAAGTGAAAAAAGGCCTGTCTGCAGGTCGTGTACAATCTGTTGCGGTTAAGCTAATTCAAGATCGTGAGAATGAGATTAAAGCGTTCGAGCCTGAAGAGTACTGGTCCATTACAGCAGTTCTTGACGCGGGCAAAACCGTATTCGAAGCCAAGTATCACAGCCACAATGGTGAGAAAAAAGAGCTGCATTCACAAGAGGATGTTGATTTGATTCTTGCTGCAATGGGTAAAGATGCGTTTATTGTGAAAGAAGTGAAAGAGAAAGAACGTCAGCGTAATCCTTCCCCTCCTTTTATTACAAGCTCCTTGCAACAGGAAGCAGCGCGAAAACTAAATTTCCGTGCATCCAAAACCATGTCTGTGGCGCAGCAATTATATGAAGGTATCGATTTAGGCAAAGAAGGTACCGTCGGATTAATTACCTATATGCGTACGGATTCTACGCGGATTTCTCCTATAGCCCAAGAAGAAGCCAAAGAGTTAATTATGACAAAATACGGCCCAACCTTCTACCCTGAGACGCCTCGTCAGTATCTCAAGAAAAATGCCAATGCACAGGATGCGCATGAAGGGATCCGACCGACTTCTGTCCATCGTGAACCCGATCAAATGAAGGAATTCTTGAGTAAAGATCAATTCCGATTGTACAAGCTAATTTGGGATCGCTTTATTGCGAGTCAAATGGCATCCGCTATTTTGGATACGATGACGATCGACTTAAATGCTGGAGAGACGATTTTCAGAGCGAACGGTTCGAAAATGAAGTTTGCTGGCTTTATGAAAGTGTACGTTGAAAGCAATGATGACGGTACAACGGAAGAGGATAAACTGCTTCCACCTCTGTCAAAGGGCGATTCTTTGCCAAAGCAAAGTGTGGAACCGAAGCAGCACTTTACGCAACCGCCTCCAAGGTATACAGAAGCACGTTTAGTACGAGCGCTTGAGGAAATGGGTATTGGGCGACCAAGTACTTACGCACCTACATTAGAAACGATTCAGAAGCGTGGTTATGTGGCGATCGAAGAGAAGAAATTCGTGCCAACGGAGCTAGGCGAGCTTGTCATCCAATTAATGCAAGAATTTTTCCCCGAAATTCTGGACATCGAGTTTACGGCTCATATGGAAGAAGAGTTGGACTTTGTCGAAGAGGGGAAAGAGGATTGGGTCAGAGTACTGGATACCTTCTACACTTCCTTTAAAAAGCGTTTAGAGTTTGCTGAAGAGGAAATGAAAGAAATTGAGATCCAGGACGAAGTTTCTGATGAGATATGCGAGAAATGTGGGAAGCATCTTGTCTACAAAATGGGACGTTTCGGTAAATTCCTAGCTTGCTCAGGTTTCCCTGACTGTCGAAATACGAAACCAATTATTAAGGATATTGGTGTTACCTGTCCTACTTGCCATGCGGGTAAAATTGTTGAACGCAGAAGCAAAAAGGGTCGTGTATTCTATGGATGTGATCAATATCCGACCTGTGATTTTGTTTCTTGGGATAAACCTGTCAATAAGCCATGTCCATCTTGCAGTTCTATGATGATTGAGAAGCGAAGCAAAAATGGTGTTATGATACAATGTACACAATGTGATCATAAGGAAGAAGTAAGTGATGATCCTGATCACACTGATGATATGAAAGATTAGAGGTGTCCGATTTTGCCAGAAAATCAAAGAGTAACAGTCATCGGCGCAGGATTGGCAGGCAGTGAAGCCGCGTGGCAAATTGCCCGCCAAGGCGTGCCTGTTACTTTATATGAAATGCGTAACAAACGAAAAACGCCAGCACATATTACCGATCAGTTCGCTGAACTCGTGTGCAGTAATTCTTTACGCTCCAACGGTCTTACGAATGCTGTAGGTGTATTGAAAGAAGAGATGAGACGTATGGACTCTCTCATTCTAGCTTGCGCTGACGAGCACGCTGTACCTGCAGGTGGCGCATTAGCAGTTGATCGCGATGGTTTCTCTCAAGGGGTAACCAATACATTGCGCAATCACCCTTTAATTGAGGTTCGCAATGAAGAAATTCAGACGCTGCCAGAAGGAATTACGGTCGTAGCTACAGGACCGCTCACTTCACCTGATTTAGCTGCGGAGCTCAAAACGTTGATGGGTGAGGAGTATTTGTACTTTTATGATGCTGCTGCACCGATTGTAGAGAAAGATTCAATTGATATGAATAAGGTATATTTGGCTTCTCGTTATGACAAAGGGGAAGCTGCATACCTCAACTGTCCGATGACTGAAGAAGAATTTAACGTATTCTATGAGGCTCTTATAACTGCTGAAGTTGCAGAGTTGAAGGAATTCGAGAAAGAAATTTATTTTGAAGGCTGCATGCCATTGGAAGTTATGGCTAAGCGCGGTAAACAAACGGTTTTATTTGGACCTATGAAGCCAGTGGGCTTAATTAATCCGCATACAGGCAAAATGCCACATGCTGTTGTTCAACTTCGCCAAGATAATGCAGCAGGTACTTTATACAACCTGGTCGGTTTCCAAACGCATTTGAAATGGGGAGAACAGAAGCGAGTTCTTCAACTCATACCTGGGTTGGAGCAAGCGGAGTTCGTCCGTTATGGTGTTATGCATCGTAATACGTTTATTAACTCACCCAGACTGCTTGAACCGACTTATCAGTACAAACGTCGCGAGAATCTGTTTTTTGCAGGTCAAATGACGGGTGTTGAGGGTTACGTTGAATCTGCCGCTTCTGGTTTGATTGCTGGACTCAATGCAGGTCGTATGGCAAAAGGCCAAGAATGTTTGGTTTTACCAGCAGAAACGACATTGGGAAGTATGGCTCAATACATTACGACAGCAGACTTCAAACATTTCCAACCGATGAATGCAAATTTCGGGCTTCTTCCTACGCTGCCAGAGCGTATTCGTAATAAAAAAGAAAAATATGAAAAACTGGCTAACCGCGCTTTGGAAAGTATTCAGAATTTTGTGAAAACAGTGGCCGAATAAGTTGTCATGGGATGATTCGCTGTGTTACTATAAATTAATGTTTTATTGCATTTTTCATTCGTTTGATCATACATTTACCTCTAGATGCGGTCTTCTCAACCTTTAGGACCTCGCTAGAGGTTTCTCTCATTTTTGCGGCCCATACGAATGTTTAGCTCTGTTTTGCGGTTATGATTCTGATAGAGGGGTGAATTGAGATGGAACCGAATAATCAAGCAACGTTTCACGCGACAACGATATTTGCAATCCGTCATGAAGGTAAGGGAGCCATTGCAGGCGACGGTCAAGTGACATTTGGCAATAGTATGATTATGAAAAGCACGGCCAAAAAAGTTCGGCGTTTACATAGAGGGAAAGTGATTGCTGGATTCGCCGGGTCTGTTGCAGATGCCATAACACTCTTTGAAAAATTTGAAGGAAAGCTGGAAGAACACCATGGCAATCTGCAACGAGCTGCTGTAGAGCTAACGAAGGATTGGCGTCAAGATCGTGTGCTCCGCAGACTAGAAGCTATGATGATTGTCATGGATGCCACAGGCCTGCTGCTGCTCTCCGGAAATGGGGAAGTCATCGAGCCGGATGATGGCATACTGGCGATTGGTTCTGGCGGAAGCTTTGCGCTAGCGGCGGGTAGAGCGCTTCATCGACATGCTCCGCAGTTAAGAGCGAAGGAAATTGCTCATGCTGCGCTAACGACTGCAGCCGAAATATGTGTATTTACTAACCATAATATTATTGTTGAAGAGATTGAATAGACTAGAACGTATGTTTCTTTGAAGTAACAGGCACACGCTCTCAATTGATCAATTGGCTTTAGCCTAAATTTAAGGAGGGTACACATATGGCAAATAGCTCTCTAACACCGAAACAAATTGTCCATGAATTAGATCGATATATTGTTGGTCAGAAAAAAGCAAAGAAATCTGTTGCGATTGCATTGCGAAATCGTTATCGGAGAAATCTTGTCGATGAGAGCATGAGGGATGAAATTGTACCGAAAAACATTCTCATGATTGGCCCTACTGGGGTAGGGAAGACAGAAATTGCACGTAGACTTGCGAAATTAGTTGGTGCTCCCTTTATTAAAGTTGAAGCTACGAAATTCACAGAAGTTGGCTATGTTGGCCGTGATGTAGAGTCGATGGTTCGTGACCTGGTTGAGACTGCCGTGCGCATGGTCAAATTAGAACGTATGGAGAAGGTCAAAGATCGGGCTGAGAAGCTTGCGAATGAGCGTTTAGTGGTGTTGCTGGCCCCAAGCCCTACGAAAGCCAAAACACAGCGTAATCCGCTTGAGATGCTGTTTGGTGGGCAAAACAAAGAAGAGCAAGAGGAAATGACGCCAGATCCTAACTTAACTTCTAAAAGAGGTCAAATCGCCGAACAATTATCCAATGGTAAATTAGAGAATGAACTTGTTGAGATTGAGGTAGAAGACTCAGCGCCGTCTATGCTCGATATGCTCGGAGGCCAAGGCAATGAACAAGCAGGCATCAATATGCAAGAGATGTTTGGGAGCCTCATGCCGAAGAAAACGAAGAAGCGGAAATTGCTTGTTAAAGAAGCAAGAAAAGTGTTGACGCAAGAAGAAGCGCAGAAATTAATTGACATGGATGATGTAATCCAGGAATCGGTTACTCGTGCTGAGCAAAGCGGCATTATTTTCATTGATGAAATAGACAAAATAGCAAGTAGCAGCCGCGGCGGCAGTGGACCGGATATTTCGCGTGAAGGTGTACAGAGAGATATTCTACCTATTGTTGAAGGTTCCACAGTTGTAACCAAATACGGACCTGTCAAAACAGATTATGTATTATTCATTGGGGCTGGTGCTTTTCACATTGCAAAGCCATCTGATCTCATTCCAGAGTTGCAAGGTAGGTTCCCGATTCGTGTCGAACTAAGTGATTTAACGTTAGAAGACTTTGTTTCTATATTAACGGAGCCTAAGAATGCTTTAACCAAACAATACACTGCTTTATTGCAAACCGAAGGTATAACTGTTGAGTTTGCGGAGGAAGCTATTCATGAAATTGCTCGTATCGCAGTTGAAGTGAATCAACAAACGGAAAATATCGGAGCTCGTCGTTTACATACGATTCTCGAGAAGTTGCTCGAAGATCTATCCTTTGAGGCGCCAGAAATCACATTAGAGTCAATCGTGATTAATCCGGCATATGTACGCGAGAAGCTAAGCAGTATTGTTCAAAATCGAGATTTAAGTCAATATATTTTATAAGAAACATGCAGGTTGTAGTTAGTAGGAGGCAGTTACATGAGTTTACTAAATAAAACAAGAAGGCTAAATCGTTTGCTCCAAAAGGAAGCGGGCAACGCGGTTAGCTTTATGGATATGGCAGAGGTTCTACGGGATATCGTTATCGCGAATATCTATGTTGTCAGCCGAAAGGGAAAGATATTAGGTTACGCGGTTACAAATGATCCAGTCTCTCCTGAAATGAATCAGACCATTTTAGTTGAACGTAGATTTCCTTTGGAATCTAATAATTTGCTGTTAAAGATTGAGGAGACTTCATCAACCACAGAACCAGATAGCCCATACTTTTATTACACGGATCAAATGAAAGATATGTTTCCATCCACACATACAACATTAGTGCCAATTATTGGTGGTGGGGACCGGCTTGGAACTTTAATACTTAGCCGCAGCGAAGGTAACTTTATAGATGATGATTTAATTCTTGCTGAGTATGGTTCGACAGTAATCGCCATGGAAATATTAAGAGAACGTGCTGAAGAAATTGAAGAAGAAGCTCGTAGTAAAGCAGTTGTTCAAGTTGCAATTGGCTCTTTGTCCTTCAGTGAGATGGAAGCTGTTGAACATATTTTTGAGGAACTGGATGGAAAAGAAGGTTTGTTGGTGGCGAGTAAAATTGCAGATCGTGTGGGGATAACGCGTTCTGTTATCGTTAATGCGCTGCGTAAACTCGAGAGTGCTGGCGTTATAGAGACGCGATCACTTGGTATGAAGGGCACTTATATCCGTATTTTAAATGAACAACTAATGCAAAGTATTGAGCAAATGAAGTCCAAATTGTAAATATTCAATGTGAAGCCCTATCTGGTAAAAAGATAGGGCTTTTTTCTTATTGTAACTTAACGTAATATCTTAGATGATAAAGAGTATAAGTCAAAGGTTTACATTTTTCTACATATAGGACTATTTTGTATCGGAAATTGAGAATAATGTCGAAACAAGCAGGAATCGATTCTCCCGATGTTGAAGTAGTAACAGACTATTAATAGAGTGAAGGGGAATCGTTTATGTCTTTTTTAGACAAGCCTAGTTGGAATATGATGGAGCGATCGCTGGATGCATCGACGCTAAGACAGAAAGTGGTAGCGAATAACATTGCCAATGTGGATACTCCTAACTTCAAACGTTCCGATGTTGTATTTGAAGAGCTTTTGCAAGGTCAAATGAATGCAGGCACTCCTTCAATAGATGGTTATCGAACAGACCCAAGGCATTTTGTAATTGGTAAATCCACTAAACTGCCTAATTCAGAAGTGAAAACAGACGATTCAACAGCAATTAACAATAACTTGAACAATGTCGATGTTGACTACGAAATGTCACTAATGGCCAAAAATCAGCTTAAATACAATACAATGGTCCAACAAATGAATAGCGACTTCAAAAAATTGCGCACAGTCATAGGGGGCAGGTAATAAAGGATGAGACTTACTAATGGGTTTGACATCAGTGCATCTGCGTTAACTGCACAACGACTGCGTATGGATGTTGTTTCATCAAATATTGCAAACGCGGATACCACAAGAGCGAAATTTGTTAACGGGAAATGGATGCCCTATACGCGGAAGTTGGTTTCATTCGAAACGAAGTCACAACCAAGTTTCGCCCAAACACTAAACTCAGCAATGGCGGATGGAACTGGTGAGGGAGTGCGGGTAAACAAAATATTTGAAGATCAGTCTCCATTAAAGCAAGTGTATAATCCAACCCATCCTGACGCAGATAGTAATGGGTTTGTTTACATGCCGAACGTTGATATTACGAAAGAAATGGTCGATATGATTTCGGCAACGAGATCGTATGAAGCGAATGTGACCGCTTTAAATGCAAGCAAATCGATGATTACAAAAGCATTGGAAATTGGTAAATAACCACGATAGGAGGTTGCCGGCGTGATTGACAAAATTAGTTACAGTCCGATAAATATTATGAGTTCCATTCAACCGAAGGATAACACGGGAGAGGGAGCAGACGATCTAGGTAAAAAATTTGGATCATTTCTTAATGATGCGATGACCAATTTAAGCGCGCAGCAAAAACAAGTCGATCAGTTGAATGAAAGCTTCATTAAAGGGGAACTTTCCGATGTACATCAATTGACAATTGCCTCTGAAAAAGCGTCACTTGGACTTGAACTTACGGTTCAAGTCAGAAATAAAGTGATCGAGGCGTACCAAGAAATGATGAGAATGCAGCTGTAAGTATAGAGATGCTGCTAAATTTGGGTCAATGAGGTGACAGAGTGAACGAGAACCTGCTCCAGTACTGGGAAAAGGTGAAGCAATACTGGAATCGTTATAATCGAACGACAAAAATTACATTTATAGCAACCGTGTTGTTACTGATTCTAACAGCTGCAATCATAAGTATTAATTTATCTAAAACAGAGTATTCATTGGCGTTTACAGAACTGCAGCCAAGTGATGCAGCAAATATTAAATCATATCTCGATACTGCGAAAATCCCATATCATCTGAGTGCGGACGGCAAAAGTATAGAAGTGCCTACAAGTGAGGTTGCTAATGTAAAGCTAGCCGTTGAATCTCAAGGTTTGAATAAGAATGGCTCCTTGGGGTTTGAAGTTTTTAGCGGTAGTAGTTCATTCGGCATTACGGATAATGAATTTAAAGTGAAATACTTGAGCGCTATCCAAGGTGAGCTTCAACAACTAATTAATTCGAATCAAGCTATTTCTAGCTCTAAGGTTCTCATTTCTCTTCCAGAAGAAGGCCCATTCTTAAAAGATCAAGCGGAAAAGGCAACAGCATCTGTTGTATTACAAGTAAAGCAAGGTTATACGTTGGATCAACAAAAAGTGGATACGATTTATAATTTAGTCTCACATAGTATCAAGAATCTCCCAATTGAAAATATAACGATTTCGGACCAATATGGGCAAAATTTAGTGTCATCTAAGGTTGAAGGTGGTTCTTCATCCGGACAACTAGTGAATCAATCCGATATTAATACCCAGTTCCGTAATGATTTACAGAAAAATATTAACAACATGCTTGGTAACATGTTCGGACGAGATAAAGTTAATGTCAGCGTGTTTACAACCATGAATTTTGATCAGAAGAAAACCAAAGAGCAGCTTGTACGAGCACCTAATCAAGTTGATCAAAAAGGTTTAGAAATTTCCTTGCAGGAAGCAACGGAGTCTTATCAGAATAATGGTTCTGATACAGGTGGTGTACCAGGTACAGGTTCGACTGACGTACCGGGGTATCCGGGTTCATCCAACACTGGGAAATCAAATTCAGAAAAGACAAGTAAAACTGTCAATTACGAAGTGGATCGCATAACAAATGACATTATTTCAACGCCTTATGTAGTGAAGGATTTGAGTATTAATGTGGGTATCGAGCCTCCTGTTAGGGATGACCCGAATTCACTTACAGCAGAAACGAAAACAGCAGTTCAGAACGCATTGGTTAACATTGTGAGAACCGCACTTGCTGATAATAAAACTACTTATACAGACGATGAACTGCAGAAGAAAGTTACCGTATTTGCACACTCTTTTGCGAGATCATCGGATGCAAGTGCTTCCAAAACAACAACGTACTTGACTTATGGTGGATTAGCTCTTGCGGCTTTAGCTATTGGAGCGATTGTCGGATTTGCAATTAGAAGACGCAAAAAAGCAGCTCAACAGCTAGTTGAACAGGAAATGAATGTTGCGGCGAGTAAGGCCGAGCTTCCAACGATCGACATCGAAAATGTAACGAATGACAATCAAGTGCGTAAGCAGCTCGAAACGCTTGCGAAAAAGCGGCCTGAAGATTTCGTCAACTTGCTGCGCACTTGGTTAGTAGATGAATAGAGGTGCACTTGTATGGCCAGAGCCGCTTTGCAAGGGTTAACCGGACGACAAAAGGCAGCTATTCTTTTGATCAGTTTAGGCCCTGAGGTTTCAGCACAAATTTTCAAACACTTACGTGAAGAGGAAATCGAACAATTAACACTTGAGATAGCGAATGTGCGAAAAGTAGATACGCTTGAGAAGGATTCAATTTTGGCTGAATTCCATCAAATCTGCTTAGCACAGGAATTTATTTCTCAAGGTGGGATTGCCTACGCAAAAGATATTTTGGAGAAAGCGCTCGGCTCCCAGAAAGCACTGGATATTATCAATCGATTAACAGCGACGTTACAAGTGAGACCTTTTGACTTTGCGAGAAAAGCAGACCCTGCACAAATTCTTAATTTTATTCAAAATGAGAACTCCCAAACGATTGCTCTCGTATTGTCTTATTTGCAAGCTGAACAAGCATCCATCATTTTGTCTTCGCTCCCACAGGAAAAACAAGCCGATGTTGCAAAGCGTATCGCACTAATGGATAGCACTTCACCTGAGGTTATCTCACAGGTTGAGCGCGTGCTTGAACAAAAGCTGTCCTCAACAGTGACTCAGGATTACACGAATGCAGGTGGCATTGCATCTATCGTTCAAATTTTGAATGGTGTTGACCGTGGAACAGAACGTACCATTCTCGATTCACTAGAAATTCAAGATCCTGAATTAGCCGAAGAAATCAAAAAACGGATGTTTGTATTCGAGGATATTGTGAATATCGACAATCGTTCGATTCAACGTATTATTCGTGATATTGAAAATGCAGATCTACAGCTTGCACTTAAAGTTGCAAGTGAAGAAGTACGCGATGTGTTGTTCAAAAACATGTCCAAGCGTATGGCTGAGACGTTCAAAGAAGAAATGGAATTTATGGGACCCGTACGTTTACGTGATGTAGAAGAAGCCCAAACCCGCATTGTAGCTACCATTCGTCGCTTAGAAGAATCGGGTGAAATCATCATCGCACGTGGTGGAGGAGATGATATTATTGTCTAATGTCATTAAATCATTCGCATATTATCCAATTGAAGATAAAAAAATCGTTGAAACTTTGTCACTTCGTTTGGAAGCTGGCACTGAGTTGCAACCTGATGATGGTTTGACAGTAGAGATGCAGAATGAAATTAATGATGCTACTACGTTGAAAAATCAAATTATTCAGGATGCAGAAGTCTTTGCAAGCGAGCAAATCGATCAAGCCATGCAAGAGTGTGCAATGATCCGCGAACAAACGGAATCTGATATTGCGAGTTGGTGGGAAAGTAGACGAGCCGAGGATGAAGAGTTAGTCAACTCATCGAAGCAAGCTGGTTTCGAGGAAGGCTATCGGCAGGGTGTTTCTCAAGCGGAAGATGTATTAAGAAAAGAATATAGTGAGATGCTTGCTGAGGCTAGTTCCATTCTTGAACAATCGTACAAGCTGAAACAGCAAATCATACAAGAATCCGAGCCATTTCTGATTGAGTTAAGCACATCCATCGCTGAAAAAATTATTGTAAGACAATTATCTTTGGAGCCGGGCTGGGTGATAGAGCTCATTCAAAAAGTACTTGCTCGTAGACGTGAAAAGGGAATTATAACTTTATGCGTTGCTCCATCACAATTCGCTTATATTCAAGGTGCAAGAGAAGAATTAATCACTTCAATTGATTCACAGGCAGAACTTGAAATTATTCCTGACTCATCGGTTCAAGATCAAGGATGTGTAATTCGGTCCTCTTACGGAAGTATCGATGCTAGAATTGACACACAGCTGAAAGAAATCAAATCAGCGCTGCAGCAACTGGCCACACAAAGTGAGGAATTATAATGACCCGGACATCCATGCCGAAGGCGGATAAATACAAAGAAGTTTTACAGACGATTGATCCGATTAGGGTTAACGGCAAGGTTACCCAAGTGATCGGACTTACCGTTGAATCCGAAGGTCCCGATGTCAGTATAGGTGATCTTTGTTATATCTATCCTCATAAATCGAACAAGCCTTTAAAAGCTGAAGTGGTTGGTTTCCGCAGCAATAAAGTTATTTTGATGCCGCTTGGAGATCTCGATGCGATTGGTCCTGGTTGTGATGTCGTAGGTACTGGTAAACCATTAACTGTTCAGGTTGGACATGAATTATTGGGTAAAGTACTTGATGGACTGGGTCAGCCCTTAGATGGTTCTTATTTACCTTCTAGGATGGCACAATATTCAACAAATAATTCGCCAAGCAATCCGTTAACACGTCCGCGTGTTCTCAATCCGATCTCTGTTGGTGTTCGTTGTATCGATGGTTTATTGACAATTGGCAAGGGTCAGCGTGTTGGTATTTTTGCAGGTTCCGGTGTTGGCAAAAGTACATTAATGGGCATGATTGCTCGGAATACTTCGGCTGATGTCAATGTTATCGCCCTTATTGGAGAGCGTGGCAGAGAGGTATTGGATTTCATAGAGCGAGATTTAGGTCCCGAGGGATTGGCGAGATCTGTTGTGATTGTGGCAACTTCAGATCAACCTGCGTTAATTCGAATCAAAGGTGCTATGATTGCGACCAGTATTGCTGAGTATTTTAGAGATCGCGGCTTAAACGTCATGATGATGATGGACTCTGTTACTCGTTTTGCCATGGCACAGCGTGAGGTTGGACTTGCAGTTGGAGAGCCGCCAGCTACACGTGGTTATACACCATCCGTGTTTGCCATGCTGCCAAGACTTTTGGAGCGCTCAGGTACGGGGGCAAAGGGCTCAATTACTGCATTTTACACTGTACTTGTTGACGGTGATGATATGAATGAGCCAATTGCAGATGCCGTCCGAGGTATCTTGGATGGTCACATTGTCCTTAACCGTAGTATTGCGAACAAAGGGCATTATCCAGCGATCGATGTTTTATCCAGCGTAAGCCGAGTCATGAAAGAAATTGTTCCTTCAGAACATATGGAAGCTGCCGATCAACTTAAGCGACTTCTCTCTATATATAAAGATTCGGAAGATCTTATCAATATCGGGGCGTATCAAAAAGGAACTAATCCAAATATTGATGTCGCCATGGATAATATCGAGGCCATTTGGGATTTTACGAAACAAAAAACAAGTGAAAAGCTAACCTATGAAGAAGCTCAAGAACGTTTAATCCAAGAATTTTATAAGGGATGAGGGTCCTAGATGAGTTTTCGCTATTCTTTCCAGCAAATTGTCGATTTGAAAAACAATGAACGAACACAAGCAGAATGGATTTTATCTGAGGCAATGGGGCAATTGCGGAGCGAAGAAACGAGCTTACATGGATTGTTCGAGCAAAAAGAAAACCTTCAAAACGAAATGGTTCAAGCGACTAGTCATTCCGTTACCATATCGAACATGCTTATGATGCAAAGCTATATGAATCATGTGGATACTCAAATTGCACGAAAACATCAAGATGTGAAACATGCTAGGCTTATCGTTACTGAGAAACAGGAGCATTTATCGGTGAAAATGATCGATGAGAAGGTTTGGACGAAGGCTAGAGAGAAAGCGCATAATCAATTTCAACTCATGGTCGCGAAAAAAGAGCAGGATGCTCTTGATGAGATGGCAACGAATCGGTTTAAGCGACTTTCGTATTAAGGTAGAAAAGGAGGGACGAAGAGATGGCCGATACAAGCGTAGAGGGTGCATCTT
Source organism: Paenibacillus sp. J22FR5 (assembly GCF_059691975.1). Lineage (NCBI taxonomy): Bacteria > Bacillati > Bacillota > Bacilli > Caryophanales > Paenibacillaceae > Paenibacillus > Paenibacillus sp. J22FR5. The sequence goes on from NZ_JCAUAN010000008.1 coordinate 45,045, forward strand.
ATAGTGCACTGGAGCGATTTTTGATATGGTTTGTCATCCCCTTTGTGTTTACGGCGGTTTTACTCTTCGTGCTACTTTCGATTTTTGACTATGATATCAAAAGTAGTATTCAAAAAGCTTTGCACAACACGCCTGTCATTGGCTACATTGTTCCAGCACCAAAAGAAAGTGCTCCTACGACTGAGGCAGGAAAAGCAACTACACCAGAGCAAAGCTCGAAACTGAAAGAGGATGAGATTGCGAAGCTGAACGCTAGGGTAACTGAACTTTCAACAGCGCTACAAAAAGCCGATGCAACGACAGAACAAAAGGATCAATCCCTTAAGGATGCCGTTGCAAAAGTTACGGCACTTGAGGAAAAGTTAAAAGATAAAACGCAATCTGAAGAAGAATACACGAATCAAATTACTCAGCTAGCCAATATGTATGCCAAAATGAACCCTGCTAAAGTAGCACCTATTATTGAGGCGTTGACTCCGAATGAAATGGTTCTTGTTTTTTCCATGATGAAAGCGGATAGCCGTGGAGCCATTCTTGAGAAAATGGACGCTGCAAAAGCAGCTGCCGCATCCATAGGCTTAAAAGATACTGTGCTTGTACGAGATAAAGAAATAGCTGCTCTTCAAGAAAGACTAGCAACGAATAACACGAAGGATGCCAAGGCAGCGACAAGCACGGTAAGTTCTTCGGATCTAGGTCAAACTTTTGCAAATATGACACCAAAGAGTGCCTCGAACGTCTTGCTAGAGATGAACAAATCTAATCCAGCAAAAGTATTAAACATTTTAAGCGGAATGGATAATGCATCTCGTTCTAAGGTAATGTCGGCTCTCTCAGATGCGAATAAGGAAATCGCAGCATCTATTGCTGCAAAACTTGTTCAGTAGCATGCTTTGATTTTATGAAGGGAGGTGAATAAAGTGGACGTACAAATGACTTCAGTACCTGTAACACAAACAGGTACAGCGAACTCTACAACAGCAACTAAAGGAACTTCTAAAGCAAATGCTGCAACGGGTACATTTTCTGCTCTTCTTTCAGATCAAACCGCACAGGAGAGTGCACCAGTTGTTGACGGACAGCCAACTGAGACCGAGCTTTCAATGAGCATGATGCTCCAAATGATACAGAGCTTAGTTGTACCGATTCAAACAACAGTTGATCAGAAAGCAACAAGTAGTCAAGAAGATCATACACTTCCAGAATTGCTTTTAGAAGCGATGAACAGTAATCCTGCTTTAGCAGATAAATTACTGCAAGATCCAAAAGTGAAGAAGTGGTTCGAAAACGCTGAAGATTTGTTAGCTACTCTTGGTAATGCCTCTAGTTACGCTGGTGTTGGATTACTAGCTACATGGCAACAACCAACTAGTGAATCAATGAGTCTGAAAGCACAGAATACGTTATTGTCACTGACGGCTTTATCCAAACAGCAGCCAGATAATCCGATTCTAAACTACTTAAATACAGAACTCACGAATGCGATTGAGCCGTTACTGCCTGAGATTTTAGAAGGATTAGGAAACGAGCAAAAGTTGGTTCCTAGTACAGTAACAAGTAGTTCTGAAGAGTCAGACATGCGGGTCACCGGTGCCAAGAATCAAACGACTCACAGTGCGAAAGTTACACCAAACAAATACATAAATAAACATGAGACTGAACAATCGGCGGAGAGTATTCTTCCTCTGAACCTACAAGCTGTTCAACCGAAGCAAGAGAAATTTGCAATTAAACATATTCCGGCTTCTATTATCGAACAGAATACTAGCGTTTCTGAAACTCCAGTTAGACCTCTTGTGGATCTGCCAATTGAAGCCAATACAACAACGAATACGATAGTCACGATTGGTGATTTGCAGAAAGCACAGCAAGTAACGCTTACGGCTGAGAAGACATCAGTGCCTGTCCTAACAGCAACTAATTTCACAGAAGAAATGACAACACATGTATTGAAAAATATGAAAATTACGATGTCTGAAGGCTTCTCTGAAGCAAAACTTTCCTTGTTCCCCAAGAATCTAGGACACGTAGATGTGAAAATTTCAATGCATGAAGGTCAATTATTTGCACAGTTTGCGGCGGATACCTTAGCAGGGAAGCAAATGCTCGAGAGTCAGTTGCCTCAATTACGTCAAGCTCTACTTACACAAGGCTTACAGGTCGAGAAGCTAGAAGTTACACAAAGTCCAAATATGTCATCTAGCATGTTCCAAGATCAGCGTCAGCCACAGTCCTTCAATCAGTCACAGCGTCAACCTAAAAATCGTTCGAATGACATTGAAATCGATACTGATTTTAAAGAAGACATGGATCAATTAGCACAAATTCGAAATAATGTAAATGGTAACTCCTTCGATGTTACTGCCTAAACCGAGATATATATGATGCAGTTGGAGGTGAAAGTTATGGCTACAAGCCCAATTGTCGGAAATGTCTCTGATCTGATTAATACGGGGACTACCGCGAAAACGAAGGAAAAGGATAGTACAACGTTAGGTAAGGATGATTTCCTGAAAATCTTGATAACACAGCTTCAAAATCAAGATCCAACGCAGCCTTTACAAGATAAAGAGTTCATTGCGCAGATGGCCCAATTTACTTCTGTTGAGCAATTGACGAATATGGCTAGTGAAATGAAGCTCATGAGGCAGTCACTTGGTTTTGTATCTGGCTTAATCGGTAAATCCATTTCATGGACAGGTACAGATTCTGCAGGTGTTGCTACTGACATGTCTGGCGTAGTAGACTCCATTACCTTTAAGGATGGCAATCAATTTGCCAACGTAAATGGCGTGGAAGTTTCACTCGATAAGTTAAAGAAAATAGAGAACGTTGGCGAAACAAAATGACAGAGAGAATATCCATAGGTCAACTTTATCCTAGTGCGGTTTCTCCTGGTTCAACTAGACGAACACCAACTCAACAACAGATACCAGTTACAGGAAATGCTGCCTTTCAGAAGATTTTCCAAGATCAATTCGTTCGGTTTAGTCATCACGCAGAGGTAAGATTAAAAGAGCGCGGGATACAACTAAAGCCTGAACAAATTGAGAAAATAAACAAAGCCATTGATAAAGCAGCATCAAAAGGTGCCAAAGATGCGCTATTGATCCTAGCTGGGAATGGATACATCGTAAATGTTCCTAACCGCACCGTAGTAACAGCCCTTGATGGCCAAGCCATGAATGAGCACGTGTTTACTCAAATTGATAGTGCAATGATTATTTCATAAATATTGGGCTCGACCTTACAGGAAGCCTAGAGTTGTGGAACGAATGAAGCAACTCAACCTTTAACTACTTACATCCGATTTAGGAGGCCTATTTCATGTTAAGATCTTTATACTCAGGCGTTTCAGGTATGCGTGGTTTTCAAACGAAGTTAGATGTTATCGGGAATAACATTGCTAACGTGAATACCATTGGTTTTAAAGGTGGGCGCGTCATGTTTAAGGATATCCTCAGTCAGACAGTCTCAGGAGTGAGTGCAGCAGACGCAAACCGCGGTGGTGTGAATGCACAGCAGGTCGGTTTAGGTGTTAGTTTGGCTGCAATTGATACTGTTCACACTGCGGGTAGTGCGATGACAACGAACGTTGTAACAGATTTGCGTGTGAATGGCGATGGTTTCTTCGCAGTTGGTACAGCTGAGCAAGCTGATGCTCCTTATTTGACAAGAGCAGGTAACTTTACACTAGATGCTAATCGTAATCTAGTTAATGCGGAAGGACTTCATGTCATGGGCGCTGAGGGTGCCGGTCCAATTGTCATTCCTGAGGATATCGTATCTTTCTCCATCTCTCAGAATGGTGACATAATCGGTGTTAACGCTGCAGGGGAAACTGTAAATACAGGACAAAAAGTTGGTGTTGTGAAAGTTGTTAACCCAGCAGGTCTTGAGAAAATTGGTGGTAACTTGTATCAAATGACAGCAAATGCTAATCCTGAGGGAGCCATTGAAGTTGGATCTGCTGGTAATCCAGAAACAGGAACTGGAACTCTAATTTCTGGTCAATTGGAAATGTCCAATGTCGACTTGACAGGTGAATTCACGGAAATGATTATCGCACAACGTGGTTTCCAAGCGAATTCCCGAATTATTACAACATCTGATGAAGTGCTTCAGGAAGTCGTTAATCTCAAGCATTAATGAGTAGTTAATAAAAAGAGGGGAGCCCTGCTCCCCTTACCCTGATTCAGGAGGAGTAAGATGATTTCTCTCACTCGTTTAAATGGCAAACCCCTAATTATGAATGCTATTTTGATAGAACTTATCGAAGAAACTCCGGATACGATGATTACATTGACGACAGGCAAGAAAATCACAGTTCTCGAAAAGGCAGAGGTTGTGGTAAGCTTAGTTCGGACCTACATGCAAGAAATTGGATCCGTACGAGCGACAATACAGTCCAGGGATACGGAGGGTTCGTAAGTGTTTAAGAACAAAATATTTATTCTCATTGTTTCCATACTTATTGCAATCACACTAATTCTCACTGCAGCGTTTGTGTTGTGGAATTTTATGGAGAAGAATAATCAATCCAAAGATCCTGCAGCACAAGCTCAGGATGCTGTTGCAAGCGTCAAACCGACGAAAGCGCCATCTGCTGAAACGGTAAAAGCGAATACGTCAATCATTAAGGATATTTTAACAAATCTATCAGGCAGTCAGAATTTCATTAAAATTAGTTTCGCGTTTGAGATGGAAAATTCAAAAGCTAAAGCTGAGTTTGATAGTTTGCTTGACTCTGCTGTTAAAGGATCGATCGTCCAAATTTTGGGTGATATGACGAAGGATCAAATTGAAGGAAGCAAAGGCTCAGATAGCTTAACTTCCACAATTATGAACAAACTAAACCCATTACTGCACGAGGGTAAAATTAAGCAAATTTGGATAACTGATAAAGTACTACAGTAACTCGTAAATGATTTTGCTTAAAGGAGGTGACTCGAATGGTTGATGTTTTATCGCAAAATGAGATCGATGCCTTGCTGGCTGCTTTGTCCTCTGGCGAAATGGATGCAGATGAGCTTAAGAAGGAGGATACTCAGAAGAAGGTAAGGGCTTATGATTTTAAGAGAGCAGTACGTTTCTCGAAAGATCATATTCGTAGCTTAACCCGGATTCATGAAAATTTTGCGCGATTTTTAACGACGTATTTCTCAGCTCAGCTGCGTACGTTCGTTCAAATCAGTGTAGTCCAGGTTGAACAGTTGCCCTATGATGAATTTATTCGTTCGATCCCGAAAATGACCATTTTGAACATCTTTGAAGCAGAGCCTTTAGAGGGTCGAATGGTGCTTGAGGTTCATCCCAATGTTGCTTTCGCCATGTTAGATCGTTTGCTTGGCGGCGCTGGTACAACGCCAACCAAAATTAATGCATTAACTGAGATTGAAACGATTGTCATGGAGCGAATTTTCAGTAGAGCATTCGATAGCTTACAAGAAGCTTGGAAGACCGTTATTGATATACAACCTCGTTTAGAGGCACTAGAAACGAATCCGCAGTTTATGCAAATTGTTTCTCCTAATGAAACAATTGCATTAATATCGCTGAGTACCAAAATCGGGGATACAACAGGTATGATCAACTTATGTATTCCTCATGTCGTTATTGAACCGATCATGCCTCGACTTTCTGTACATCACTGGTTTGTTTCCCAGAAGAAAACGAGAGCTCCTGAAGAAGTGGAAGCACTTCAATCTCGCTTGGAGAAAACCAAGTTACCTCTTATTGCAGAACTGGGATCGTCTGAAATTTCAATTCGAGATTTCTTAGGTTTAACGATAGGCGATGTAATCCCGCTGCATAAATCCGTCGAAGATTCGCTTCAAGTCAAAGTGGGCGAGAAGCTGAAATATCTCGGAAGCCCTGGTACCGTAAAAGGGAAGATGGCTGTACAAATTACAGAAATCGTGAATGAAGGAGAAGAAGAATATGATGAATAACAGAGATTATTTGTCGCAGGAAGAGATCGACGCTTTATTGAGACAATCATCTGAAGAAAGCTCTGTATCTTCTTTTCATGGGCCTCCTCAAGTTGAAGATTATTTATCCCCGCTCGAACAGGATGCACTTGGGGAAATAGGTAACATTACGTTTGGAAGTGCGGCGACAGCGTTATCAACGCTATTAGGCAAGAAAGTTGACATAACGACACCAAAGGTGTCTGTGATTGGTAAAGATGAATTGGAAGAACAGTTTCCAAGACCTCATGTTGCTGTTCATGTTAACTATGTGGATGGTTTTGATGGCATTAACCTGCTTGTCATTAAAACGCGTGATGCACAAGTAATTGCTGATCTTATGATGGGTGGAGACGGCACTGGCGGTGATGAGAATCTTAGTGAAATTCATATCAGTGCCGTGCAAGAAGCGATGAATCAGATGATGGGTTCGTCGGCAACATCCATGTCTACCATCTTTAATCGATTTGTCAATATCTCTCCACCAGGAATCGACATATTAAATTTGTCGAAAGGAGAAGGAAAACTGCCTGACGAGGACGTATTTATAAAGATATCGTTCCGACTTGCCATTGGCGATCTTATTGATTCCAACATCATGCAGCTATTGCCTGTTCCTTTCGCCAAAGAAATGGTATCGATCCTAATGGGTGGTGGTGATACTGACTCAGCAATGGAGGCTGCGCCGGCGGCTCAAGCACCAACGGTAACAGCTACTCCTGTGCAAGAAACTCCTAAATCGCAACCAGCACCAGTGTATGAGCAACCTGTATACCAACAACCGATGTATGAACAGCCGATGTATCAGCAGCCTCCAATGGGACAGCCGATGTATCCGCCACAACAACCACCTATGTATCCACCGCAGCAGCCGATGTATCAACAACCTCCAGCTGCATTTGGTGGAATGCCTAATCGCAATGTGAATGTTCAACCTGTACAGTTTGGTAATTTACAATCGGGCTCTTACTCGCAAGCGGATGATACGAACCTGAATTTACTTCTCGATATTCCTCTTAAGGTTACCGTAGAGTTGGGTAGAACGAATAAGGTGATTAAAGACATCTTAGAACTTTCACAGGGTTCTATTATTGAATTGGACAAGCTTGCTGGTGAACCCGTCGATATTTTGGTGAATAATAAGTTGATTGCCAAAGGTGAAGTTGTAGTCATCGATGAGAATTTTGGGGTTCGTGTTACTGACATTGTGAATCAATGGGAACGAATTCAAAAATTACAATAATTTAATTTTAGGGGGATATTTTCAATGGCTAACCGTATTCTAATTGTGGATGATGCAGCTTTTATGAGAATGATGATTCGTGATATTTTGTCAAAAAATGGGTACGAAGTATGTGGCGAGGCGAATGATGGAGCGCAAGCTATCGAAAAATATAAAGAGCTGAAGCCTGATCTTATTACAATGGATATCACAATGCCAGAAATGGATGGTATTCAAGCTTTAAAAGAAATTAAAAAAATTGAACCGAATGCAAAAGTAATTATGTGTTCTGCGATGGGACAACAAGCCATGGTTATTGATGCCATTCAAGCAGGGGCGAAAGACTTCATCGTGAAGCCATTCCAAGCTGACCGCGTTATCGAAGCTATCAAAAAGACTCTAGGTTAAACCGTACGAATTCGGTTGAGTCTTACATAAACCGAAAGGGTTGTTCTTATGAAAAGACGTCAATTGAATAAAGCCTTTTTAAGCATACTTAGTATGATCACCATGTTCTATACAAACAGTGCTGTGTATGCTGAAACAGAGCCGAATCAAGAGACTCCAATCTCAGATTATCCGGGTTCAATGGGTTCAATGGACTCATTTTTTATGGTCGCAAAGGTTATTTTTGTCCTCGTATTAATTATCATTCTTTTTTATGTATTGATGAGGTATGTGGCGAAAAAAAATAAAGGTACTATGTTTGGGAACTCAATTCGCTCCTTAGGTGGAGTTCCCCTTGGTCAAAATAAGTCCATACAGATTGTTGAAATTGGACATTCGCTCTTCATAGTTGGCGTTGGTGAGAACATTCAACTGTTGGATAAAATCATTGACGCCGATGAAGTAGCTTATATTTCGGAACTTTTACAATCATCTCAAGATGATCGAATGGGTTTCGGCGCAATAAGCAAATGGATTAACAAACTGCCTATAAGAAAGAATGATGTAGAAGAGGAAGTCGAGCTAACATCCTCGTTTCAACAAGTGTTTCATGAAAAATTACAGCGTGTAACAGATCGTAATAAGCATGTAGAAGAATGGCTGTCTGATCAAAAACAAACAGATCGGTTGAATGAAGAATGAAAAGAAATAAATTAGTTGGAATACTGCTACTTGTCGTGATATCCATTTTCCTGATATCTTTAACCGCTTCTGCAGCCGAAACAGATGTTACGAATCCGATTCCAGGATTAAATGTCAATATAGGTACTAGCACAGCAACTGGAGGATCGGCCAATACGGTAACTCTTCTTCTGTTGCTAACCGTGCTTAGTTTAGCTCCTTCTTTTCTTATATTAATGACGAGTTTCACAAGAATTGTCATTGTGCTGGGTTTTGTTCGAACGTCATTAGGAACTCAACAAATGCCACCTAATCAGGTTTTAATCGGACTCGCTCTGTTTTTAACCTTTTTTATTATGTCTCCAACTTTGGGGGAAGTTAATCAAACAGCACTTCAGCCGTATTTGAAGGGTGAAATCAATCAAACGCAGGCTTTTCAGACTGCGTCACTACCCATGAAAAAGTTTATGTTTAAACATACACGACAGAAGGATTTAAAGCTGTTTCTAGACTATTCCAAAGCTAAAGCGCCTACAGGTGTTGAAGACATACCAATCACGTCATTAGTGCCCGCTTATGCAATTAGTGAATTAAAATCTGCATTCCAAATGGGATTCATGATATTTATTCCGTTTTTGGTTATAGATATGGTTGTATCGAGTACATTAATGGCCATGGGAATGATGATGCTCCCGCCCGTGATGATTTCACTCCCATTTAAAATCCTTCTTTTTGTTCTTGTAGACGGTTGGTATCTTGTGGTGAGATCGTTACTTTTAAGCTACGGTTAATGACCAAGATATCGGAGGGATCTAGATGGGATCGGAATTTGTAATACGAATTGCTGGTGAAGCTGTATATACCGTTCTTAAGGCTAGTGCGCCAATGCTACTTATTGGGTTAATCGTTGGTCTTGCCATTAGTATTTTTCAAGCAACAACACAGATCCAAGAGCAAACGCTTGCTTTTGTTCCGAAAATAGTTGCTGTGTTACTGTCAATTCTTATCTTCGGATCATGGATTATGAATACACTGGTTGACTTCACCTTTAATCTACTCAACAATCTTTACAAATTCGTTGGATAGGTTGTGAGTGAAATGCCATTAATTATTCAATCCATCCCTATTTTTCTGCTTATCTTTTGTCGAATTACATCATTCTTTGTCGTAGTTCCCATCCTTTCTTCGAGAAATGTTCCCATGATGTTTAAAGTGGGACTGTCGGTGTTCATTTCGCTAATCATTTTCGCAACGTTGGGAATGGACAAGTCTATCCCAATTGATGGCGTATACGTGCTTTTAATTATCCGCGAAATGTTAATTGGCGTGTTGTTAGGTTTTCTCGCGTATTTGTTTTTCACTGTTGTTCAAACAGCGGGATCTTTTATGGATATGCAAATTGGATTTAGTATGGCGAGTGTTATTGATCCATTATCAGGAACCTCATCGCCAATGCTAGGGAATCTGAAATATATGATTGCTGTTCTGCTGTTTCTGTCTTTTGACGGTCATCATTTCTTAATCAGGGCCATCATTGATAGTTACAAATGGGTTCCGATCGATAACGAATTATTTAGCCGCATTTATGACGGCCAAATTTCAGATTTTTTATTTAAATCGCTGTCCAAAATGTTTTATCTCTCATTCCAACTGGCAGCCCCTATTGTTGCTGCCTTATTTTTAACAGATTTAGGGTTAGGCCTCTTAACAAGGGTTGCGCCGCAGTTCAATATTTTTGTCATTGGCGCACCATTGAAAATGATTCTTGGATTTTTTCTACTTGTTATCGTGTTTCCCGAGTTAATTTCACAATTCCAGCAATTATTCGGAACCATTTTTGATTACATGGAAAAAATGCTTCAAATTATTGGAGGAACTGAGCAGACATCACCATAGTAGGAGGAAAACCGTGTCCCAACAACTTCGGTTACAGCTAGATTTACAATGTTTTGCTGGGGAAAAAACGGAGTCTGCTACTGCGAAAAAAAGACAGGATGCCAGAAAAAAGGGTCAAGTTGCTAAAAGTATGGACTTGCCCGCGGCTTCCATCTTACTTTTTTCATTCGTGGCTTTTATGATGTTTGGTTCTTATATGAAAGGTAAACTCATTCATATCTTTCGAAATGTATATGAGAATCAACTGGGTATGGACCTTACGATTGGGAATGTGAAAGTGTTGTTCGTGGATTTAGCACAACAAGGCTTACTAATTATGGCTCCTATTTTCATTTTAGTACTCCTCATCGCCTTTATAGCGAATTATGCACAAATCGGATTTATGTTTATTGGCGATCCTTTAATGATGAAGTTTGATAAGATTAATCCGATTAGTGGCTTTAAACGGATCTTTTCCTTGCGTACGGTGATGGACTTTCTAAAGTCGACGATGAAAATGCTCATTATTGGATATGCCGTTTACACGACTCTAATGGGGCAGAAAGATAGGCTTCTTGGTTTAGGACATACGCCTTTGGAAAGCACTTTCACATTTGTTGCCTCGGTTACTTTAAACTTAGGAATAAAAATCGGTGCGATTTTAATCGTGTTGGCTATTTTTGATTATATCTATCAGAAGTACGAACATGAGAAAAGCCTCAAAATGTCCAAACAAGACATTAAAGATGAATATAAGAAAAGCGAAGGCGATCCTCTTATCAAAGGGAAGATCCGCGCCAAACAACGTCAAATGGCCATGCAACGAATGATGCAGGAAGTTCCTAAGGCCGATGTCATCATAACAAACCCAACTCACTTCGCAGTTGCGCTTAAGTACGATTCGAAAAATATGCAGGCTCCTACAGTAATTGCAAAAGGAGCAGATTACGTAGCTTTGAAAATTAAAGAAGTCGCCAAACAGAATGGCGTTATGACGATGGAAAATAAGCCGCTTGCTCGAGCGATTTTTGCACAGGTGGAAATTGGTGATGCGATTCCAGCAGACCTATTCCAGGCTGTGGCAGAAGTACTAGCGTATGTATATAAGATGAAGGGTAAGACGAATTAGCGTAGAGGGAGGTGCAATCTGATGAAAATCAAAGATTTATTAGTTCTAGTAGGTATCATAGGCATCGTTTTGATGATGATTGTACCTGTTCCGATCCCTTTGCTGGACTTTTTACTTATTATTAATATTTCGATTGCTTTAATGATCATCTTGGTCGCAATGAATACGCAAGAAGCGCTTCAGTTTTCAATTTTTCCTTCCTTACTCTTGATTACAACCCTCTTTAGGCTAGCCTTAAACGTATCGACAACGCGTAATATTTTAGCGCACGCTGAAGCAGGCGACGTGGTCAGAACTTTTGGTTCATTCGTAGCTCAAGGCAATATCGTAGTGGGATTCGTCGTGTTTCTTATCCTTGTCTTAGTTCAGTTTATTGTCATTACCAAAGGTTCTGAGCGCGTGGCCGAGGTTGCAGCTAGATTTACCCTAGATGCAATGCCAGGTAAGCAAATGAGTATTGATGCTGATTTGAATGCAGGCATGATCAATGAGGTTCAAGCTAGAGAACGAAGACAAAAGATTGAACGTGAGGCTGATTTCTATGGTGCTATGGATGGTGCCAGTAAATTCGTAAAAGGTGATGCGATTGCGGGTATCATTATCCTTGTCATTAATCTCATCGGTGGTTTTATCATTGGGATGACTATGAAAGGTATGGATTTTTCTGAAGCTCTCCAAACTTTTTCGATTTTAACTATCGGAGATGGTTTGGTAAGCCAAATTCCAGCTCTACTGATATCAACTGCTGCGGGTATCATTGTTACCAGAGCATCGTCTGAAGGAAACTTAGGTCACGACATTACGAGACAATTAACTTCTCAACCAAAGTTATTGTATATTGTTGCTGGAACATTAGTGGTTTTGGGCCTATTTACACCTATTCATTGGTTTACTACTTTCCCAATTGCTGGTTTATTGGTTTTCGCAGCATTCAAAATGCAAAAGAATTTGGAACGCGAAGCTATTAAAGAAGAGCAAAAGGTAGAAGAACAACACATTGAAGAAGTGCGAAGTCCGGAAAGTGTTATTTCATTACTTCAAGTGGATCCAATTGAATTTGAATTTGGTTATGGTCTTATCCCTCTTGCAGATACGCAGCAGGGCGGCGATTTATTAGACCGTATTATCTTAATTCGTAGACAATGTGCCTTGGAGCTTGGCGTTGTAGTTCCCGTTATAAGAATTCGTGACAATATCCAATTGAGACCAAATGAGTATATCATCAAAATTAAAGGCAATACCGTTGCCCGCGGCGAACTACTCCTTAATCACTATCTAGCTATGAGCCCAGGTATTGATGACGATTCCATTTCAGGAATCGAAACTACGGAACCTGCATTTGGTTTGCCGGCAATATGGATCGATGAAATGAACAAAGAACGAGCTGAGATGTCTGGGTATACAGTTGTTGATCCACCTTCTGTTGTTGCAACACATCTGACTGAAATTATTAAGAAACATATTCATGAGCTTCTGGGTCGTCAGGAAACGAAGGCACTTATCGAAAATGTAAGGGAATCTTACCCAGCACTTGTTGATGATCTAATTCCTTCGGTATTGTCGGTCGGGGATATACAGAAAGTACTGTCGAAACTGCTACGCGAGAAGATCTCTGTCCGAGATCTTGTCACAATACTAGAAACTCTCGCAGATTATGGAACGTATACGAAAGATCCGGAGATATTAACGGAGTATGTGAGACAGTCATTGTCCCGTCAAATCACTCAGCAGTTTACATCGCAGGGGGATTCTCTGAAAGTTATCACGGTTGGTCCATCTGTCGAGAAGAAAATTGCTGATTCCGTACAACAATCTGATCAAGGAAGTTATTTGGCTCTAGATCCTTCTTCGTCACAAATCATTTATCATCGTGTAACGGAACAGGTAACGAAATTAATCCAATCTGGGCAACAACCCGTCATTTTAACTTCTCCAACAATACGGATGTATGTTAGACAGCTTTTAGAGAGAACCCTACAAGATATTCCTGTCCTTTCTTACAGTGAATTAGAGCCTAGCGTTGAAATCCAAAGCATGGGGGTAGTCAATTTATGAGAGTAAAAAGATATGTTGTTGATTCCATGCCAGACGCTTTGCAAAAAATACGGACGGATTTAGGTAAGGATGCTGTTATCCTTAATACGAAGGAAATTCGCACTGGCGGTTTTCTAGGTATGTTTGGAAAGAAAAAGATCGAAGTCATTGCAGCCATCGATGGAGCAAATGCGAAGCCAACCGCACCTCCGCAAAGGGTAGCTCCTCAGCTTTCACAGCAGCCCAAAGTAAATAATCCGGTGCCTCCTCTTAAAACTAATTCATACCAATCAGACTTTCCAGATGTACCTGACGTATTTGCTGCAACCGCAGTGAAGAGTGAGCCAGTGACGATTAGTGCAGTATCAGAGAAGACGATGAATCCTGCGCAACATCAAGCCTATTCTCCAGCATCTGTTCAGACTTCAGCAAGAGCCTCGGTGAAAGATGAGCAATTGATGGATGAACTCAAACAAATGAAAGAAATGATGAAAAAGCTGACACAAGTTTCTGATGAAGGCAAGCTTCCAGAAGCCTTGCAAAAGCTCGAGCAACGACTGTATGACCAAGAGGTGAATCCAACCCTCGTTCGTCAAATCATGGACGAGGTCATGGCGGATTTTCAACTCGCGGATGAGCCAGTGACTGAAGAGTCAGCTCACCAGTTTGTTCGCTCAAAGCTTGGTCAGATTTTCCAATCAGATCAAAGCAAGCATATATCTGCACAGACACGTGTTGTTCATTTTGTGGGTCCAACAGGTGTTGGTAAAACCACAACGATAGCCAAACTAGCCGCGGAGCAAGTTTTGAAATATCATCGGAAAGTCGGATTTATTACTTCAGACACCTATCGAATTGCTGCGATTGAGCAGTTAAAAACATATGCGACAATATTAAATGTACCACTTGAAGTCGTGTTTTCTCCGCAAGATTTGACGAAAGCTTTTCAAAATTTAGCAGAATGTGACATCATTTTTATGGATACGGCCGGGCGTAATTTCCGAAACGAAATGTATGTATCGGAATTGAATTCATTGCTGAAAACGCAAGGAAATAGTGAAACCATTCTCGTTCTTAGCTTAACGACCAAATATCGTGATTTGCGTGCGATAACAAATAACTTCAGTAAGTTTAAGTTGGATAAAGTTCTATTTACCAAAATGGACGAAACAGATTCCTACGGAGCCATTTTGAATGTTGTTCATGAGTTTTCTCTTAAGCTTTCGTATGTGACAACTGGGCAAAGTGTACCCGATGATATTGCGGAAATGAATGAGTGGCAAATCATTGATTTGTTATTGGAGGAGCCTAGAACATGAAAGATCAAGCAGAAGGGTTGCGGAATCTGGTTCAGACGCAGAGTGATAAAGGCACAAGAACAACCAGGATTATTACCGTAACCAGTGGAAAAGGTGGCGTAGGTAAATCCAATTTTACGCTAAACTTTGCTTTATCATTACAATCTCTAGGTTATAAGGTTCTTGTCTTCGATGCCGATATTGGGTTAGCTAATATCGATGTATTGATGGGAGTATCCTCAACGTACAGTCTATATCACCTTTTAAAAAAGGACAAAACGATCTGGGAAATCATCCAAAAAGGCACCAATGATATAGAATTTATAGCGGGTGGTTCTGGCTTTAATGACTTGCTTCGACTAAGTGAAGAAGAGTTAGATTATTTTGCTGAGCAAGTCATGCAGCTAAACGGCTATGTGGATTTCATTATTTTTGACACAGGAGCTGGCTTATCTAAAGAAACGCTTAAATTTATTCTTGCTGCTGAAGAAGCGATTGTTGTTACTACGCCTGAACCAACATCGATTACCGATGCCTATGCCATTATCAAGATGGTGAATTCTATGGGTCACGATGTGTCCTTTAAGCTAGTCATTAATCGTGTTACGGATGAGCGTGAAGGTAGGCAGACTGCTGACAAAATTTCTTTAGTAGCCAAACAGTTTTTGAATATTCATATACCTACTTTAGGGTTTGTAGATGATGATCCTGTTGTTTCTAAAGCTGTGAAAAGGCAAATTCCTTTCTCGATTGCTTATCCATATTCCACGGCAACCAAAAGTATCAAGACACTCACGGATAACTATATAAAAGGATATCGGGTGATAGAAACACCTTCTACGGGTGTCAAGAGCTTTTTAAATAAAATGTTGAAACTTTTGAAATAGGATTTTTGAAAATCGTGTCGAATAAGCAGATAGAGGAGGGAAGCAGCATGGCAATATATAACATTCTTGTCGTAGATGACTCCGTCTTTATGCGAAAAATAGTAAGTGATTTGATTTCTGAAAATCCTCAATTCAAGATCATCGGTACTGCAAAAAATGGGCAAGAAGCGATTGAACAAGTTAAGCTGCTTCGACCGGATGCTGTGACGATGGATATCGAAATGCCTGTAATGAATGGATTGGATGCGCTTAAACACATCATGGAAGAGCAACCAACCCCAATCATCATGCTAAGCTCTTTAACGCAAGAGGGAGCCGCTGAGACGATTAAAGCTTTGGAGTTGGGAGCAGTTGACTTTATACGAAAGCCATCGGGATCCATCTCTCTGGATTTGTATAAAGTTAAACTATTGCTTCATGAGAAACTGCATATGGCAGTTCGTTCGAAAATGAATGTCACCCAGCCAGTTCATGCACAGTCACCATTAGCAAAGATCAATCCATTGACTCTGAGATCTAAAATAGACAAAGAGAATCTAAAACAGCAGGATTTCATTGTTCCGGTTCCGGTTAGCCAAGCTTCTACGCATTTTAACCATGTAGTTGCCATAGGCACTTCAACTGGTGGTCCACGTGCTTTACATCAGGTTATTTCCAATATTCCTGCAGGGTTCCCAGCTCCAATTTTAATTGTTCAGCATATGCCACCCAATTTTACCAAATCGCTAGCCCAACGTTTGAATGATATTTCTCAAATTAGGGTTGTCGAAGCGGCAGATGGTGAGGTCCTTCAAACAGCTACAGCTTATGTGGCTCCAGGAGGCTGGCATATGGTAATCTACAAAGATCCGAACCGGACGTACAAAATTCGATTAACGAAAGATGAACCTGTTTCTGGTCATCGACCATCGGTTGATGTGATGTTCGAATCCTTACTTGGTATGAGTGAATTAAAGCGACATGTTGTTTTAATGACTGGGATGGGAAGTGATGGGGCCAAAGGCATGCTATCACTGAAACAATCAGGTGCAACAACAACAATTGCCGAAGCCGAAGAAACTTGTGTCGTATATGGGATGCCTAGAGCGGCTGTTGAAAATCAAGCAGCGATGCATGTTTTACCTCAACAGGATATTGCAGTTCGTTTATCTAAATGCGTACTGAATGAAATGAACTGAAGTAAAAATAGGGTACTGGTTGATTCTATTGGAGGTGTGTGGTAGTGGAACTTAGTCAATATTTATCGATGTTTATCGATGAATCAAAAGAGCATTTGCAATCATTGAATGAAAATCTTTTAAATTTAGAAAGTAGTCCCAAAGACGTTAGTATTGTACATAATATTTTTCGTTCGGCTCATACGTTAAAAGGGATGTCTGCAACAATGGGATTCGAGGACATCGCGGCACTTACACATGAAATGGAAAATGTACTTGATCTCGTACGAAATAGTAAAATTGAAATGGATTCCTACATTTTTGATTGTATTTTTAAAAGTCTAGACTCCTTGGAATCCATGGTGGAAGATATTATTCAAGGTGGGACAGGAAAAGCGGATGTTTCTCCAATTGTTGTTGCTCTGAGATCCATCGTGACAGGTGATTACAAAAAAGCACAAACTACTACAACAGCTGTTGCTGTTAAAGAACCGTCCAAGGGCATTGAAGTGGATGAGTTTCAATATTCCATTCTTCAACAGTCTATTGATTCAGGCTTCCTAGTATTCTATGTAGAAGTCAGTGTCAACGAAAACTGTGTTTTGAAAGCAGCGCGTGCTTACATGGTATTCGATGCGATGGAAAGAATGGGCGAGATCATTAAATCAACACCATCTGTACAAGAAATTGAGCAAGAGAAGTTTGATCGCTCGTTCTCACTCTACTTTATTTCAAAGGTAGATCAAGCAACACTAGAGAAAGAGATTTTGAATGTTTCTGAGATTGCTTCTGCCGTTATTATAACTGTAGATATAGAATCACTTGCTGAATTGTCTCGTCCTTCTTCGGAGATAGAATCAGCTCGTCAAGAAATCGCAGCGGCTGTTGTTGCAACTGAAAATACGTCTGATGTAGCTGCACCAAAAACTACCGAGTCCGTTGTAACTGCTGCTAAACCTGCTGCAGGTGGAGCGCCTGTTGCTAGTCGCACAATTCGTGTAGATATTGAGCGTTTAGACACGCTTATGAATTTGTTCAGTGAGCTTCTTATTGACCGTGTTCGACTAGAGCAGCTTGCGAGTGAAGTAAAACGGAATGATTTGACGGAAACCGTTGAGCACATGTCACGCGTTAGCAGCGATTTGCAAAATATCGTTTTGAAGCTCCGTATGGTTCCAGTAGATTCGGTATTCAATAGATTCCCACGTATGATCAGAGATTTGGCGAAGTCGCTGGATAAGAAAGTGGATTTAGTGATTACTGGTGCTGAAACGGAATTAGACCGTACTGTCATTGATGAAATCGGCGATCCGCTTGTCCATTTATTACGTAATGCCGTAGATCACGGAATAGAGTCGATCAGTGAGCGGGTCGCTGTAGGCAAACCTGAGCAAGGTACTATTCAGCTTCGTGCATTCCATAGTGGAAACCACGTTTTCATTGAGATCGAAGAAGATGGTAAAGGTATTTACCGTGAGAAGGTTCTGAAGACTGCTTTGAAGAATGGTCTCGTTACAGCTGAGCAAGCTGCTAAACTAACTGACCATGAAGTTTACAACTTACTGTTCGCATCGGGCTTCAGTACAGCTGAGAAAATTTCTGATATATCAGGGCGCGGTGTAGGATTAGATGTGGTTAAAACCAAGATTCAAATGCTTGGTGGACACGTACAAGTTGATTCCAAACCTGGGTTCGGAAGTAAATTCTCTGTTCAATTACCGCTTACACTCTCAATTATTTCTGCGATGTTAGTGCGTCTGGGCAGTGAGAAATATGCCATTCCGTTGTCTTCCATTGTTGAAACTTCAGCTATTCAGAAGTCGCAGATCCGTAATATTCAAGGAACAAAAATGATTGATTATCGCAAAGCGGTTATTCCATTAGTGTCAGTTAGCTCCTTGTTCCAGGTTCCTGATTTCAATGAGGATTTGGAGGAAGAAACGGAAATTGTAGTTGTCCGTAAAGGTGACAAGCAAGTCGCATTAATGGTAGATGAATTTATTGGTCAGCAAGAAATCGTTTTAAAAACATTAGGCAAGTATTTGACTGGAATTTTCGCAATTTCTGGGGCAACCATTCTTGGGGATGGACAAGTTGCATTGATCATTGATCCTAATGCTTTGATTAAATAAACCATATTCGTTAAGGAGGATTTCATAATGGGAGAAGAAAAAAAGGTAATTGTCTTCGCACTTGGATCGGAAGAGTATGGTGTTGAGGTTGAGAAGGTTAGAACAATTGAAAGAATGCAGCCAATGACACGTGTGCCAAAAGCACCTGAATTTATTAAAGGTGTTATAAATTTACGTGGCGTTGTTATTCCTATTATTGATCTACGTGCTAGATTTGGACTTGAAGAGGTAACAAGCACGGATGCAACTCGTATCATTATCGTTTCTGCTGCTGACTTTGAAGTTGGACTGATTGTAGATTCAGCGAATGATGTTATTGATGTAGATACGGATAACATTAATACACCGCCAGAAGTTGTTGGCGGCATTAAAGCGAAATACTTGGATGGTATCGCGCGTGTTGGCGATAATCGTTTGTTGGTACTACTTAACTTAGAGCAAGTCTTGAATCGCAGTGAAATTCAGCAACTAGAAAGATTCGAGGAATAGCTTGTGGACGTTTTTAGCCGACTTGAGGATTTTCAATTAGATGTGCTTAAAGAAGTAGGAAACATTGGCGCAGGGCATGCAGCAACTGCGCTTTCGACCTTACTTGATAAGCCTATTGATATGCTAGTTCCTAAAGTAAGAATGCTGCCTTTCGAAGAAATTTGCGAGAGTGTTGGTGGTGCTGAGACCGCTGTCTTAGCCATCTTCTTACGAGTTGAAGGGGATGCACCAGGTAATATGTTCTTCATCCTTGACTTGGATGCTGCCAAAAATATGCTTCGGGATTTAGTTGGATTATCTCTTCCTGACCAAGAAGAATATTCAGAGCTTGAATTATCTGCCCTGAATGAAATTGGCAATATCCTTGCTGGGTCTTATTTATCTTCACTCGCTGATTTTACAAATCTAAATATGCAGCCGACGGTTCCAGCGCTGGCGATCGACATGGCTGGTGCAATTTTAAGCTATGGTTTATTGCAATTTGGTCAAATGGGGGATCAAGCTCTTCTCATTGATACTAAATTTTTGGAAGGGGAGAATGAAGTGCAAGGACACTTTTTCTTAATCCCTGATCCGGAATCGTTTGGTAAAATCTTTTCGGCATTAGGGGTAGTCTCTCCATGACGCAAGAAAACTTAATAAAAGTTGGTATGGCTGATTTGAATGTTGCTCATCAAACAGGTGTGTTGAAGACAACAGGATTGGGATCGTGTGTTGGTGTTACTCTTTATGACAGTCGAGCAAAAGTAGCTGGAATGGCACATGTTATGTTGCCTTCTTCTGAAATTGCACGCGAAGGATCTTTGAATATAGCGAAGTATGCAGATACGGCAATCCCTGAGCTTATTTCAAGAATGGAAAAGCTAGGTGCCAACCTTAGCAAACTAGAGGCTAAGCTTGCTGGCGGTGCTCAAATGTTTGCATTTGCAGGAAATAATGATACGATGAGAATCGGACCGAGGAATGTAGAATCTTGTAAAGAAATGTTGAATCGTTACAAGATTCCAATTCTTGCTGAAGATACGGGAGCTAACTATGGTCGTACGATTGAGTTTTTTAGTACGACTGGTATCTTATTGATCCGCAGTGTTCAATTGGGAGTAAAGGAAATTTGATGATGATTGGAACTATTCGAATAAATGTCATCGTAGCTTCGTTAGCTTGTATTTTTACATTTGCATTATCGATTGGCAATAATTTATTCCTATCTTCCTGCCTTAAAAGTGGGTACAGTTTTCTAATTTTATTCATCGTAGCATTTGGTTTTAGATGGGTGCTCGGGATATTAATTGGATCTGTTTCTCCACTTGAGGATTCTTCTCATGAGAACGCCTCATCCGCTGTAGGTCAGAACCTAGATTTGACTACACCTGATGAGGATGAGGTAACTCGAGAAATGCTAAAGTCGAACCACACAAACAATAATAAAGACACACTTTCAAATGAAATGCAATTTTCACCATTGAATCCACCTAAGCTAGTCACCAAGAATAATTTGGACCCTGAACAACTGGCGGGTGCCTTGAGGCGAATGTCTGAAGATTAAGGATGGTGAATCTTAAATCATGATCGATCAAAAGCAAGATCAATTAGCAAATATTGAATTGTGGAAACAGTGGAAGGAACAAGGCATAATGGCTGCGAGACAAGCCTTAATTGAGGGCTATTTGCCTTTAGTCGAGTATGTTTCAGGACGATTAGCTATTGGACTTCCCAAAAGTGTTTCGAAAGATGACTTATCCAGCTTTGGTGTGATGGGATTAATAGATGCCATTGAGAAGTTTGATTATGCGCGAGGTCTACAATTTGAAACGTATGCTTCTTGGAGAATCCGCGGCTCTATTATTGATGGTTTACGGCAAGGGGACTGGGTTCCAAGATCCGTAAGGGAAAAGGCCAAAAAAGTAGAAGAAGCTTATCAAAAGTTGGAGCAGCAGTATCTTCGATCCGTTACAGATGTGGAGATAAGCACTTATTTGCAAATAAGTGAACAAGATTTCCAGCAAATGCTTCAGGACATTTCCATTACTACAATTTGTTCTATTGATGATCCCATTCGTGAAGAAGATTCGGAAACACGTCTTTCCCTCATTGTTGATGAGAAAGCCAAAAATCCTGAATTTCAAGTGAATGAGTTTTATCTTAAAGAATCATTAGCGAAAGCGATTGATCGATTGACAGAAAAAGAGAGAACGGTTGTTTCCCTATTTTATTTCGAAGAATTATCCTTAAGTGAAATTGCTGAGGTTATGTGTTTATCCCCATCACGAATTTCACAGCTGCATTCTAAAGCAATATTAAGACTTAAAGGTGTACTTGGACGATTTAAAAATCAACTTTTTCAAGATAATTAAACTTATTTTGAAAGTATGGAAAGGTGGTATGTCCATGAGTGAAAGGAACATGCCTTTGGATTACTACATTACTATTACGGTGTCAGATGACAAATTATCTGCCCATTTACTAATCAGTAATACGGACGATTCGTTTCAAGTGTCAATGGCCCAATTAGCGGACATGGTTCAAAAAAACCGGATTATTCATGGAGTAAATCAAGTTGTGCTTGCAGAAATTGCTGCAAATCCTATTTCTTTTTATCTTAAAAAGACGTTAATTGCATCGGGAACTAAGCCGGTTGAAGGTCAAAACGGGTATATCAAATTATCATTTGACTTTGATGAAAACGAAAAAAAACCTTTAGAGCTGGAAGACGGCCGGGTCAATTATAAAGAAGTCGTTTCACTTCATAACGTTAGAAAAGGGCAATTAATCGGTCAACGCTTCTTAGCAACAGCAGGGACTCCTGGACGTGCCGTTACAGGGGAGACGCTTTTTACAAAAGCGGGAAAAGAAGCCAGATTTAAAATGGGTAAGAATGTGGTAACGGACGCTGAGCAGAATGGGCTATATGCTACAATTGATGGTATGGTTGTTCGCACGGATCGAGATAAAATTAATGTGTTTCCTGTCTACGAAGTGAATGGGAATCTAGATTATAATGTTGGGAATATTGATTTTATTGGTACAGTTGTCATCAGAGGTAATGTTCTTCCTGGATTCAAAATTCGAGCTGCTGGAGACATTCGTGTGACCGGTGGCGTGGAAGCCGCGGAGCTTGAAGCAGAAGGATCCATCGATATAACAGCGGGTATTGTAGGACAAAACAAAGCTTTCATTAAAGCAGGGAAAAATGTGAAAAGCTCATTTATCCAAGATGCAACAATTGAAGCTGCGGGTGATCTTACCGTTTCTCAAAGTATCATGCATTCAACGATTAGAGCAGGTAAAAGTGTGAATTGTGTAGGGGCAAAAGGCCTTATTGTTGGAGGAACCATACAAGCGGGAGAACGTGTTACGGCACGAACGATTGGTAATTCCATGTCAACGGCAACCGTCATTGAGGTTGGGGTATTGCCAGAACTTCGCAATGAAATGATCCACCTGCGTAACCAACTGAAGTCACTGATGGAAAATATGGAAAAATCCGATAAAGCGCTTTCTTTGTTGGATCAACTCGCAGCCGCGGGACAATTAAGCCCTGACAAGTTGGCTATGCGTATTAAACTCAATAATACCAAGAAGCAAACGGTAGATGAGCAAACCGCTATTAAGGAACGTATGTTAGAAATCGAGAAATCTCTTGAAGATTCTGAGAATGCCAAAGTTCAAGTGGTTTCTACCGTTTACGGTGGTACGAAAATTATGATTGGACGGTATACGAAATTCATTAAAGATGCAACGAACCGCATGACATTCCAGTTATGTGATGGCGATATTACAATGAGTGCAAACGTGTAAGTGAAGGAGGGAGTAAACGATGAGTTTTAAATCCATCGATTTACAGTTCGCTGTACACAAGAATGATGAAGCAGGTATTAAACAAAATCAATTGATGCAGAAACCGCGGCAAGATGGAAATATTTTAGAAAATCAAGCTACACAAACAACGGAACGAGATCGACAACGGACTAGCAGACTCGAAGAGAGTGGGCGTTCAGATATCATGGATCGTCGTGAACAGAAGAAGTCGCATATGACCCCAAAAAAGACAAGTGGGCTCGTGGAAAGTGCTTCAACGGAAATTGAACACCAACCTGGCCATCCTTATAAAGGTCATCATATTGACTTATCCCTCTAACTTGTTATAGAAAAAGGTGAACTCCATGGTTATGCAGCCGGTGTTATATGTCATTCTTCTTGGTCTTGTGTTGATTGTGTATGCAAGATTTATACCGAAGGATCAGGCTACGGCATCATCCCCTAAAGCGACAGTTGTGCAGGAAATCGAAGATACGATTGAGCACTTCGCTGCTGAAATGGATGAACAGAATCAAGCGATGCTTGATCTATTTACAAAAACAAAACAAGATTATGAAGTAGAGCTTGCAAAACTGGCAGGCCGTTTGGAAACGTTGGAAAGACAAAAGCACGAATTATCTCAAGAGTTAACTACGCTTCATGTCACGCAACAAATTTCAAGCTCATCAAATGCATCAACAGATGTACCAAATAAGAATATACAAGATGAGGTTCAAACAAACCTTCCTGAAATGATTAAGGTCGCTGAACCAATTATTGTAGAACCCGTTTATGAAGGCTTAAGTATGAAAAGCAGGTACTCAGAGTTATTTTCATTACATGATCAAGGGAAAAGTGTGGAGGCTATTGCCAAAAAGCTTAGTATGAATAAAGGCGAGGTTAGTTTGATCCTTCAGCTTTCGAGACAGGAGGAACGGACACGTGTTTAAAAATAGAGTTCTCGTTTCTGGTATTGGAATAGGTGTCATTGTCGGGGCCATACTCCTTCAAGTGATGCTTGCTCGCCCAAGCGCTCCTAGTCAATCAGGCATATCATTAGAAGAAATGGACCCACAGAAGTTAAAGGAAGAAACCTCCAAATATTATCAAGTCTTTGAAAAGAATGTGAAGTTATACACACAGGCTGAGTTTGATGCTGCACTCCAGAAAAAAGCTAAAGACGAAGCGGACAAGCAAGCAGCCTCCAAACCGCAAGAGCAACCTAAAGCAACACCGTCAGCGGCTTCTTCGAAGATCGTCATTTATGTACAGCCAAACCTTGATGCATCAACAGTTGCTGATTTGCTTTTTCGAGCAGGTGTCATTGCTGATCGGAAAGCATTCGTTACCGAACTTGATAAACAAGGTGGGAATACCAAAATTCAAGTAGGTTATCATGAGTTTGAGGGTGTTACTAATATCCAAACTGTAGTTACAAACCTTATTACAGTTCAATAGAATCGCTTACAAAAGGATCTTCTTGATAAGATCTTTTTTTTATTTATGTTACATAAACTAACCATTTCTTGGACAGAATGACATTCAGGATAAAAGGTTGCATCGGGTTTTCAGTTGTGGTATATTTATTCACGGTGTTAAAAACTCACGCCCGTCAATTTGCATAATGGTGCTTACTTCGGTAGGTTTTATGCAAAGATGCGAGGGGCGGCGGATACCAAATAAACCACTTAGAGGAGGGATTGGGGATGGCAGTTATCTCCATGAAACAGCTTTTAGAAGCTGGCGTACATTTCGGTCACCAAACACGTCGTTGGAACCCGAAAATGGACAAGTACATCTTTACTGAAAGAAATGGTATTTACATTATCGACCTTCAAAAAACGGTTAAAAAAGTTGAGGAAGCTTACAACTTTGTTAAATCCGTATCCGAAGATAATGGAACAATTCTTTTCGTAGGAACGAAGAAACAAGCACAAGATTCCGTTGCTGAAGAAGCAGAACGTTGTGGCATGTATTTCATCAACCAACGTTGGTTGGGTGGTACATTAACTAACTTCCAAACAATTCAAAAACGTATCGATCGCTTGAAAACTCTTGAAAGATGGGAAGAGGATGGCACTTTCGAAGTTCTTCCTAAGAAAGAAGTTATCATTCTTCGCAAAGAGAAAGAGCGTCTTGAGAAATTCCTAGGCGGAATCAAGAACATGAAAGGTCTGCCAAGTGCACTTTTCATTATCGATCCTCGTAAAGAGCGTATTGCTGTAGCAGAAGCTCGTAAATTGGGTATCCCAATCGTTGGTATCGTTGATACAAACTGCGATCCAGACGAAATTGATTACGTGATTCCAGGTAACGATGATGCGATTCGCGCAGTTAAATTGTTAACAGCGAAAATTGCTGATGCAGTTATCGAAGCACACCAAGGCGAGCAAACAACAGCTTAAATTATAGCAATGTGAAAAGGGTGGTTGGAAGGTGTAACAGCCTGTCACCACCCTTTTTTTAAAGAATAAACTGGTGTTACATATAGAAGACAATAACTATTTCACAGGAGGTTTCTTACATGGCAGTTACAGCAGCTCAAGTAAAAGAATTACGTGAAAAAACAGGTGCAGGGATGTTAGATTGCAAGAAAGCACTTGAAGAAGCAAACGGCGATATCACCAAAGCTGGTGAACTTCTTCGTGAGAAAGGTCTTTCTGCAGCAGCTAACAAAGCTGGACGTATTGCTACAGAAGGCGCTGTAGAATCTTACATCCACGCTGGCGGTAAAGTTGGCGTTCTTGTTGAGATCAACTGTGAAACTGACTTCGTTGGTAAAACAGAGCAATTCAGAACGTTCTGCAGAGACATTGCTATGCACATTGCAGCAGCAAACCCATCTTATGTACGTCGTGAAGAAGTACCAACAGAAGCTTTGGAAAAAGAAAAAGAAATTCTTCGTAACCAAGCTTTGAACGAAGGCAAACCAGAGAAAATCATCGATAAAATGGTTGAAGGCCGTATTGGTAAATACTACGAAGAGTTCTGCTTGATGGAGCAACAATTCGTTAAAGATCCAGATAAAACAATCGACCAATTGCTGAATGAGAAAATCGCTGCTATCGGCGAGAACATCTCCATTCGTCGTTTCGTTCGTTTTGGTCTTGGTGAAGGTCTTGAGAAAAAACAAGAAAACTTTGCGGAAGAAGTTATGTCCCAAGTTAAACTATAATAGGCATTTAAAAAAGTTGGAACACTTGGTGTTCCTTCTTTTTTAGCCCTTAAAGAGATTGGTTATGCATGGAAACGGAGGTCATACAAGTTGGGTCAACC
Source organism: Paenibacillus sp. J22FR5 (assembly GCF_059691975.1). Classification (NCBI taxonomy): domain Bacteria; kingdom Bacillati; phylum Bacillota; class Bacilli; order Caryophanales; family Paenibacillaceae; genus Paenibacillus; species Paenibacillus sp. J22FR5. Next base: position 71,379 of record NZ_JCAUAN010000008.1, read on the forward strand.
ATTTTATAAAAGAATAGTGCTTAAATTGAGCGGCGAAGCTTTAGCCGGACAGCAAGGATATGGCATTGATTCAGAAGTGATCACCTCCATTGCTCAACAAGTGAAAGACGTTGTAGAATTAAATGTTGAGGTTGCCATCGTTGTTGGCGGCGGGAATATTTGGCGCGGAATCGCAGGTAGTGAGAAGGGTATGGATCGTGCAACAGCGGATTACATGGGAATGCTGGCGACTGTCATGAATTCACTTGCTTTGCAAGATGCATTGGAAAACATAGAGGTACCTACAAGAGTTCAGTCTTCCATTACCATGCAACAAGTTGCTGAACCATACATACGTAGGAGAGCTATGCGCCATCTTGAAAAGGGTAGAGTTGTTATTTTCGCCGCGGGTACGGGTAACCCTTACTTCTCGACGGATACGACGGCTGCCTTAAGAGCTGCTGAAATTGAAGCTGAAGTTATTCTTATGGCCAAAAATAAAGTGGATGGCGTCTACTCGGCTGACCCATTCAAAGATCCAACAGCGAAGAAATTCGAAACGTTAACCTATATGGAAGTAATAAGCAACAATCTTGGTGTCATGGACTCCACTGCATCTTCCCTTTGTATGGATAACAACATTCCGTTGGTTGTGTTTAACATCACGGAAAAAGGGAACATCAAACGAGTGGTCCTTGGCGAGAAAATTGGGACTACAGTTAAAGGGAGTGTATAAACCATGCCGCAATCAGTGAAAAAGAACGCAGAAGATCGGATGGACAAGGCAATTGGAGCGTTAAGAAGAGATTTGACTTCCCTTCGTGCGGGACGTGCTACACCATCTCTGTTAGATCGCATTCAAGTGGAATACTACGGGGCTATGACGCCAGTCAATCAGCTTGCTAACTTAACTACACCAGATTCACGTACTTTGCTTATTCAACCATGGGATAAAAGCTCAATGTCTTCGATTGAGAAGGCGATTATGAAGTCTGACCTAGGTTTAACACCATCGAATGACGGGATCGTTATTCGTATTGTTATCCCTGCATTAACAGAAGAGCGTCGTAGCGACTTGGTGAAAATGACGAAGAAGTTTGGCGAAGAAGCCAAAATTGCAATTCGTAATATTCGTCGTGATGCGAATGATGAAATTAAGAAGCTTGAGAAAGCAGGTATTTCTGAAGATGAATCCCGTAAGCACCAAGAGGATATTCAGAAATTCACTGATAAATTCGTAGCTGAAGTTGAGAAAGTTTTAGCTGCTAAAGAAAAAGAAATCATGGAAGTATAAGATAGATATGCCCCCGGGTATTCATTCGCTGGGGGTTTTTCATCTTTCCCTAGTTGGGAGGAACAACTGTGCTCAAGCTATTTAAGATGTGGTTAAACAAGAAGAGTAAGCCTGTGACTGGGGCAACCCCTGAGATAGAGCTGGACAAAGTCCCGGCGCATGTTGCGATTATTATGGATGGAAATGGTCGATGGGCCAAACAAAGAGGTCTGCCGCGAGTAGCAGGACATCATTCAGGCATGAAGAATGTGAAGAAGATTACAATGGCAGCCAACGAGATTGGTGTCAAAGTTCTGACGATGTATGCATTCTCGACGGAAAATTGGAAACGACCGAAAGATGAAGTTGAATTTCTTATGAAGCTTCCACAGGAGTTTTTTCCTTTGGAAATTGAAGAGTTAATTCAGAACAATGTACGTATCCGGATGACCGGTTGGAAAGAGGGATTGCCTGACTATACGCTGAAAGCGATAGAAGGAGCTATCGAACGGACGAAGGATAACACAGGACTTATTCTGAATTTTGCTTTAAATTATGGCGGACGTAAAGAAATCATTGCAGGAGTGCAAGATATGATGCAGGATCTGCAGAACGGAAACTTGAAGCCGGATGAATTAGACGAAGCACTCTTTTCTTCCTACATGTTAACGTCAGACTTGCCAGACCCAGATTTGTTAATTCGAACAAGTGGGGAATTACGATTGAGTAATTTTTTACTATGGCAATTAGCTTATTCGGAATTGTGGTTCACAGAAGCCTATTGGCCAGAATTCACAGAGGACTTATTTATGCAAGCCATTGCTGAGTATCAACGCCGCGGGAGAAGATTCGGTGGTATTTAATACCTGACTGTAAATGGATGGCTAGAGTAAACGTTGTTCATCTAGGGGGATTTAACTTGAAACAAAGGATCATAACCGGCGTAATTGCCGGTCTCGCATTTATTACACTATTAGTGCTTGGCGATCTGTGGTATGCAGGGCTGATTGTACTCGTTTCTATAATTGGGTATCGCGAGTATTTACAAATGAATGGTTACATGCCATATAAACGAACAGCTGCTGTAGGCTTAATAGCACTATTATGTTTGACAATCCCTTGGGGGTTGTTACATATTACTTTTCCAATCTCGTTTACTGCCGTTATTTGGCTTGTCATGTTTCTCTTGCTCTTTATAACGGTAGCTTCAAAAAATAAAATTACGATCGATCAGGTTTCCGTTATTATGCTAGGTGTTGTTTATATTGGGCTTGGCTTTAATTATATGATTGAAGCTCGCTTAGCGGATAATGGATTATTTTGGACGATCATGGTGTTTATATGTATTTGGGCATCAGATGCCGGTGCATATTTTGTAGGATCAAAGCTAGGTAAGCATCCGTTATGGCCTCAAATTAGCCCGAATAAGTCTATTGAAGGCGCGCTAGGCGGTGTCGTCATTGCGATGATCTTTGCTGTTGGGTTTGCTTGGTACGCACCAGATCTCTTAAGTATAGGACGAGCACTTCTACTAGGACTCGTCATAGCTGTAGTTGGACAAGTTGGTGATTTAATTCAATCTGCCTATAAGCGCGTAAAAGGAATTAAAGACACAGGAACTCTGTTACCAGGACATGGCGGTGTGCTCGACCGGATGGATAGTTGGCTTATCGTTTTTCCTTTTATTTATCTGCTCGACTTAATTCCTAACTAATTCTCATCAACGGGGTGGAAAGCATGAAGAAAATTGCCATCTTGGGATCGACAGGATCCATTGGAACTCAAACGTTGGATATTGTACAACACTCACCTGAAAAGTTTCGAGTCGAAGCGATTTCAGCTGGATATAATCGTGATCTAGTTATTGAACAAGCTATTCAATTTCAACCCAAGTTTGTATCGGTGGCCACGAAGGAATTAGCGGACGAGGTTGCAAGTCAACTTCCTTCTCATATCAAAGTCCTTTATGGCGATGAGGGACTATTGGAAGTTGCTGCTTCAACGGATGCAGATTTGTTAGTAAGTGCACTTGTAGGGAGTCAAGGGTTAAGACCTACTTTGGCAGCGATTGAAGCTGGCAAGGATATTGGTCTAGCGAACAAAGAAACGCTTGTAAGTGCAGGTCATATCGTGACGGAAGCAGTCACCCGTAAAGGTGTTGGATTACTTCCTATCGATAGTGAGCATTCGGCTATTTTTCAGTGTTTAAATGGGGAAAAGCGTTCCCAAATCGCACAAATTACCTTAACGGCTTCTGGTGGTTCATTCCGCGATCGCACGCGGGAAGAGCTTGAGGGAGTTACGGTAGAGGATGCGCTTAAGCATCCGAATTGGTCCATGGGGGCTAAAATTACGATAGACTCCGCCACGATGGTAAACAAAGGTCTTGAAGTAATCGAAGCACATTGGCTTTTCGGATTGTCATATGATCATATCAAAGTATTATTACACCCAGAAAGTGTCATTCATTCCTATGTCGAATTTGTTGATCATAGTGTCATTGCACAATTAGGGAATCCGGATATGCGAGTTCCGATTCAGTATGCCTTAACATACCCAGAGCGATATCCAACGCCAACTACACGACTTGATCTTGCTGCGATCGGTAAGCTTCATTTCCGAGAGATGGATTACGTACGTTTCCCGTGCTTACGTATGGCGTTTGAAAGTGGTAAACAAGGTGGAACTACGCCGACAGTTTATAATGCAGCAAATGAGATTGCAGTTGCTCGGTTTCTTAAAGGGGAAATTTCGTTTTTACAAATTGAGGATATTATTAGTACTGTGCTGCAGAAGCATGAATCATTTTCAAATCCTCCAATTGAGCAGATTCACGAACAAGATCAGTGGGCAAGAGCTTTCGCAGCATCAATTCGTTTCTAAGATTATCAAGAGCAAAGGTCAGCTTGCATGGCTCAGCTCTTTTTTTCAATTTCCAACAGCTAGGCTAGGAGTTAAAGTCTATTTATTTCTCTGAGTTCGTATACTGTCCTGAGCGGGCATAGCTTGTATTCAGCAGTTCAATAGTGGTAATCTAAGAACTAGAACAGCTGGTCTTAAGTGGATGCTTAGAAGGTAGGTTTTTAACTGAAAGCGTCTTATCTTATCATTGCTACATTAAGATAGTTTTCTGAAGAAAACCCGAAGGAGGAAATACGACTTGTCGGCCATTGAAGTTGGATTAAAGGTTATTTTGTTGTTTTTCGTTCTTGTTACGATTCATGAATGGGGTCATTTTTACTTTGCAAAACGAGCTGGTATTTTAGTCCGTGAATTTGCAATTGGCTTCGGTCCCAAAATTTTCTCATATAAAAAAGGGGAGACTCGGTACACGTTACGGATTTTACCGATTGGTGGATTTGTTCGTATGGCGGGAGAAGACCCCGAAATTGTCCAAGTAAATCCTGGACAGACGGTTGCTGTTAAATTAAACAAACAAAATCAAGTTACTTTCTTATATCTGGATCAGTTAGATCGTCGTTCGAATGTGATCATTGGCGTCGTGGAACAAATTGATTTAGAAAGAACGCTACGCATTTCACTGGACGTAGACGGTGAGAAAGTTACATACCCGGTTGACCCGCAAGCAATGATGGTAACCAAAGGAACGGAAACACAAATCGCGCCGTACGATCGTCAATTTGGTTCAAAAACAGTAGGGAAACGTGCTATTGCCATCGTCATGGGCCCGGTGATGAATTTTATTTTAGCTATTGTTCTGTTTTTCATTGTTGTGATCATGTCGGGTGTATTCACGAACGTGAAGCTGGATTCAGTACTTGCTGGAAAAGCGGGTGAGAAAGCTGGATTGCAGAAGGGCGACATCATCATGTCCATTGATAAGCAACCCATTGGTGATGATCGTGATAAAATGGTTTCAGCGATTCAGTCATCAGCGGGGAAAACTATGACATGGGTCATCGATCGTGCTGGAAATCCGCTTACACTTCAAGTTACACCTGAAATGGAAGATGGTGCAGGCAAGCTTGGTGTTGTGATTAGCGGTGATCGTAGAAGCGCAACCCTTGGTGAAGTATTCACAGGGACCTATGATTCAGTAGTTGGAACGACAATTGGTATTGTTACAGGTTTGCAAAAGCTTGTTATGCTACAGTTTAAACTTGATGATCTGGGCGGTCCGGTTCGAACTGCACAGGTGTCTGCTCAATTTGCCAAAATGGGACTTAGCTCCTTGATCGCATGGGCAGCCACATTAAGTCTGTATCTCGGGATTTTCAATTTGCTGCCAATCCCCGCTTTAGACGGAAGCCGTCTTCTATTTATGGGATTAGAAGCACTGCGAGGTAAACCGATAGATCCGAACCGAGAAAGTATGGTTCACTTTGTTGGCTTTGCCCTGCTCATGCTGCTTATGGTAGCTGTTACGTACAATGATATTTTACGATTGATTAAGGGGTAGTCCTAAATTGTGGGAGGGTTTATGTCAAACGATAAGCAATTTGTAAAAGAAATTACACCACAAGGAGAAGATTTCTCCCGATGGTACATAGATGTCATCAAGAAGGCAGATTTGATGAGTTATTCACCAGTACGCGGATGTATCGTATTTAAACCAGATGGTTACGAAATCTGGGAAAATATTCAGCGTGAACTGGATAGCAAATTTAAAGAAACGGGACATCGAAACGCATATTTCCCTTTGTTTATCCCAGAAAGCTTTTTCCAAAAGGAAAAAGAGCACGTGGAAGGCTTTAATCCAGAGCTGCCTTGGGTAACTGAAGCTGGTGGAGAGAAGTTAGAAGAGCGTTTGGCTATTCGTCCAACTTCCGAAACGATGATTGGTCATATGTACGCGGAATGGATTAACTCCTATCGCGATCTTCCGCTGCTCATCAATCAATGGGCGAACGTGGTTCGTTGGGAGAAACGGACATTGCCGTTCCTTCGTACGACGGAGTTCCTGTGGCAGGAAGGGCATACTGCGCATGAAGATGAGCAGGATGCCCGCCGGGAAACGATGCAAATGCTCGATGTTTATCGTCAATTTGCTGAAGATTTTCTTGCCATCCCAGTTATCGTTGGTCAAAAGACACCATCTGAGAAATTTGCGGGTGCCATCGATACGTTCTCTATTGAAGCCATGATGAAAGATGGTAAAGCGGTTCAAGCAGGCACATCTCATTACCTTGGCACCAATTTCGCAGTTGCTTTCGATATCAAATTCTTAGACCGTGAGAATCAACACCAATTTGCGCACACGACATCATGGGGAGTCAGTACACGTTTAATCGGCGCTCTCATTATGGTTCACGGGGATGATCGCGGTTTAGTTCTACCACCGAAGGTTGCACCTACACAGGTCATCATGATTCCAATCGGACCTCCGAAAACACGCGAACAAGTGATTGGACGCGTAGACGAATTGTATGCCGAGCTGAAGAAAGCAGGCGTACGTGTTAAAGTGGATGATCGTGCTGATCAAAGTCCTGGTTGGAAATTCAATGAGTATGAGATGCGCGGCGTTCCGATTCGTGTAGAACTTGGACCTCGTGACATGGAAAATGGACAAGTTGTTCTTGTTTCACGCGTAAGCGGAGAGAAGAAAACCGTTCAACAAGCTGATTTTGTGCAAGAGGTTCAAAATTTACTTGCTGAGATTCATCAGCAGATGTATGATAAAGCGAAGCAATTCCGTGACGATCATTACATTGCGGTAGATACGATCGATGAATTTAAGACGTTTTTGGAAACGAAACGCGGATTTGCCTTGGCTGGCTGGTGCGGATCTAATGCTTGCGAATCGCAAGTGAAAGAAGAAACAGGAGCAACAAGTCGTAATATCCCGTTCACACCATCCGAAACCAAATCGACATGTCTTGTTTGCGGCGATGCTGCTAAGCATACGGTTGTCTTTGGTCGAAGCTATTAATTACAATCAAGGGCATATGGAGGTCTATCTCCATTGCCCTTGGTATGTTTATGGGGAGGCTGTTCATGAGTAATTTGGCTGATAAACGGAATCGCTTTGAGCTTTTGATGCAGCAAGCCGAGATTCCAGCCGATGTTGTACGGTCATATTTTGCAGATGGTTACATTGATCAAGTAGAAATTAGTCGAAAAAACCGCGACTGGACCTTCTATTTGGTGAAAAATGACCTTGTACCTCTAAACATTTACCGTTCATTTTGTAAAATGATTCAAGAGAAATTTGCACAAATCGCGAAAATTCGCTTTGTTTGGAAGTATGAACAGGCAGAGCCAGCCGCTCTAGTTGAGGAGTACTGGGGTTTATTTATGGAATGGTTGCAGCGGGAAGTCCCCTCAGTCAATGGCTGGATGTCGAAAGCTAAGTTTGAAATACAAGGGCATGCACTTTCGTTGATCATGTTGGATGCCATTGGTCTTGAGTTAGCGAAGAAAAAAAATATTGATATGTTTATTCGGAACTTTTTTCATAATTTTTTTCAAACGGAATTATCCATCAAGTATGCTATGAGTGATTCGACCGAAATCGTAGCGGAGTATGAGAAATTTGCGAAGCAGCGAGAGCAAGGCGAGAAAACATACACCCAAGAAATCTTGATGTCCATCGACATGGAGGAAGAAGAGTCCTCATTACCAGAGGGTGATCTGAAGCTTGTCATGGGTATTGATATAAAGGAAGTTCCAACTCCACTGAAGGATATCCAAGAAGAAGAGAAGAAAATTGCAGTTCAAGGAACTGTTTTTGGGCTGGATGTCAAAGAGCTTAGAAATGGTAACACTTTATTTACATTCAACATTACAGATTTCAGTGATTCATTAGCTATGAAAGTTTTTGCCAAAACGAAAGATGATGTAAAGATCATGAGTCTTCTTGCCAATGGGACTTGGATTCGAGCGAGAGGGAAAGTAGAGTATGACCGTTTCATGCAAATCCCCGAGCTTGTGATGATTCCGAATGACTTGTACGAAGTCATGGCGCCAAGGGATCGCATGGATGACGCAGCGGAGAAGCGTGTTGAGTTTCATTTGCACACCACGATGAGCACGATGGATGCACTGACCCCAATTGACCAATATGTGAAGATGGCGGCCAAATGGGGACATAAAGCGATCGCTGTTACGGATCATAGCAATATTCAATGTTTTCCTGACGCTGGTAAAGCGGCCAAAAAGCATGGGATTAAAGTGATCTATGGCGTTGAAGCAAACGTCGTCAATGATTCTGTACCTATTGTTATGAATGGGCGAGATCTGGATTTGAAACAAGCGACCTATGTCATTTTCGACGTGGAGACGACAGGGCTTTCTGTAACCAACAATCGTATTATCGAGCTAGCTGGTGTGAAAATGCAGGATGGCAAAGAAATTGATCGGTTCGCTACTTTCATTAATCCGCACGAGAAGATTCCTTATAACATTCAACAGTTAACGAATATCAATGATGATATGGTGAAAGATGCTCCAGATATCGAGGACGAGCTTCCTAAGTTTGTTGAATTTATTGGGGATAGTGTACTTGTTGCGCATAATGCGCGATTCGATATGGGTTTTCTTCAAACGAATTTAAAGCGAATGAACCTTCCAGAAGTGACCAATGCAGTGCTTGATACGCTGGAGCTTGCAAGATTTCTTTTCCCATCCATGAAAAATCATCGATTAAATACGTTGTCTGATAAATTTAAAGTAGGTCTCGATAATCATCACCGAGCGATTGATGACTCGATTGCGCTGGGGTATGTCCTTTATCATTTAATTAATGAGGCTAATGATCGTCAGATTACGAGCCTAGCGAAATTGAATGACTACGTCGGTAAAGATTTATCTAATCAACGTCCATTTCATTGCTGTATTTATGCGTTAAACCCTGTAGGAAAGAAAAATCTATTTAAGCTGATCTCGATGTCTCATACAACTTACCTGCAGCGAGCTGCGACGATTCCCAAAAGTGTGTTAGTTGAGCACAGAGAGGGACTTCTTATCACCTCTGGTTGTGAAAAAGGGGAGTTCTTCGAAGCCGTTCTTAACAAATCAATCGAAGAGGCTGAACAGGTTTCGGAGTTTTATGATATTCTCGAAATTCAACCCGTTAGCTATAACATGCATCTTGTTGAAAAAGGGCTTGTTGGCTCTGTTGAAGATCTCGAGAATGCCGTTCGTCGGATATGTGAAATCGGTTATAAAACGGGTAAACCAGTCATTGCCACGGGCAACGTACATTACCTCAATCCACGGGAAAAAGTATGTCGTGACATTACAATCAATGGGATTACTGGTTTTAGTCCGCTGAAAGCGATGAAGAAGCCGGATGCGCATTTCCGCACAACGAAAGAGATGCTTGAAGAGTTTAAGTTTTTGGGTGAAGAGAAGGCAATTGAGGTGGTAATTCGTAGTACGAATGATCTTGCAGATCGTTTTGAATCCATCGAACTCTTCCCAGACAAGCTATTCACGCCTATTATCGAGGGTGCTGACGAAGAAATCCGCTCGACTTGCTATAATACTGCGAAAAGTATGTATGGCGAAGAGCTCCCAGAAGTCATTATTGCTCGATTGGAGAAAGAGCTTGTTCCTATCATTAAATTCGGATTCTCTGCCAACTATTTGATTTCAGAACGTCTCGTGAAAAAATCGAATGCAGACGGCTATCTCGTAGGTTCTCGGGGATCTGTTGGTTCTTCTGTTGTTGCGATGATGTTGGGTATATCAGAAGTTAATCCATTGCCTCCGCATTATTTATGTCTCTCCTGCAGGCACAGCGAGTGGTTCCTAGACGGAAGCGTACCGAGTGGTTTCGATCTACCCAATAAAGTGTGCCCATCCTGCGGCGGGAATTTAAAAGGTGACGGCCATGACATTCCGTTCGAAACGTTCCTTGGCTTTAAAGGGGACAAGGTTCCCGATATCGATTTGAACTTCTCCGGTGTTTATCAGCCGATTGCTCATAATTTCACAAAGGAGATCTTTGGACCGAAGAATGTATTTCGTGCAGGGACCATCGGTACTGTCGCTGAGAAAACCGCTTTCGGATTCGTCAAGAAGTACGAAGAAGAGCAAGGCCAGAAATGGCGCGGTGCAGAAATTGCTCGGTTGGCGTCAGGCTGTACAGGGGTTAAAAGAAGTACGGGGCAGCATCCAGGCGGTATTGTCGTTGTTCCGGATTACATTGAGGTCGATGATATCACGCCGGTTCAATTTCCAGCCGATGATAAAAATTCGGAATGGATGACAACCCATTTTGACTATCATGCCTTCGATGCGAACTTGCTTAAACTAGATATTCTAGGTCACGACGATCCGACAATGATGAGAATGCTTCAAGATTTGACTGGCATTGATCCAACGACCATTCCAATGAATGATGCGAAAGCCATGAGTATTTTCAATTCGACCGACGCATTAGGGGTAAGACCTGATCAAATTCGTTCCCCGGTTGCAACGTATGGCGTACCCGAGATGGGTACCAAATTCGTTCGTCAAATGCTTCAAGAAACGCAGCCTTCCTCTTTCGCCGATTTATTACAAATTTCAGGCTTGTCCCATGGAACAGGCGTTTGGTTGGGGAATGCACAGGAACTCATCAAAAAAGGAATTTGTAACATTAAGACCGTTATTGGTTGTCGCGATGATATCATGCTCTATTTGATCTACAAAGCGGGTATGGATGCAGGTCTTGCTTTTAAAATTACGGAGAGCGTTCGTAAAGGTAAGGGTCTAACCGACGAATGGAAAGATGAGATGAAACGCTGTAATGTACCTGCTTGGTATATTGAATCCTGCGAACGGATTGAGTATATGTTTCCAAAAGCGCATGCTGCAGCTTACGTTATCTCCGCTGTTCGTACTGCTTACTTCAAGGTGTATCATCCGATTGCTTACTATGCTACTTACTTTAGTGTTCGAGCGGCAGACTTTGATCTTGAACTGTTATGTCAGGGATATGATGCAATTCTTAGACAATTAGTCGAGATTGAAGCGAAAGGGTTCCAGGCGCTGCCTAAAGAGAAAGCGATGGTTTCCATTCTTGAAATGTCATTGGAAATGACGTCTCGCGGTTTTAGTTTCAAGCCAATTGATATTTATCGTTCGGATGCGACGAAGTTTATCATCGATGGCACTTCCTTAATTCCACCTTTTGCTGCTATGTCGGGGATTGGTGAAAGTGCTGCTAAAAATATTGCGGCCGCTAAGGATGAAGGAGATTTCTTATCCATTGAGGATTTCCAGAATCGTTCCAAAGCCTCCAAAACAGTGATCGAATTGTTGAGCAATATGGGGTGCTTCCGAGGATTACCTGAATCCAATCAGCTTTCCTTGTTCTAATGAAAAGTATGGTTCCATAGCAAGTTTTCTAAAGAATACTTTTAAGTAGATGCTTACGAAGCCAGTTTTTCTTCGAAAAAACTTTTAGCTGTCAAGTGAAAATGATTAACAAGTTTACTATTGTAATGCAAAGAATGGTTATGGTATAATTTTTATTGGCAATAATGAGGATATCATCTTGTGATTAAAGAGTGGGGAAACCCACTCTTTACATTTTGATATAGGACTTTTCCAGTTACGACAAGGAAAAGTCAATTTAGGAGGTACACATATCTGTGGCTACACAAGAACAAATCAAATCCATCATTGAGGACATGCTGAAGGATTTTGTTGAACAAAATGGGTTTGAAATCGTTGATATTGAATATGTCAAAGAAGGCAGCAATTGGTTCCTTCGTGTCTATGCTGACAAAGAAGGCGGAATTGATATAGATGATTGCGGCCGCATCAGTGAATACTTAAGTGTTCAATTGGATGAGAAAGATCCGATTTCTGATGCTTATTTCTTGGAAGTTTCTTCACCTGGGGCAGAACGTCCGCTTAAGAAGACACAAGATTTTTATAAAGCCGTGAACAGTCACGTATTTGTTACCACGTATGAACCGATCGACGGTTCTAAGGAATTTGAAGGATTGTTGCAGTCTTATGACGAGGAAGTACTCGTTATTGAGATTGGTAAGAAGAAAATTAGCATACCGGTTGCTAAAGTAGCTAGCGCACGTCTTGCTATCGTATTTTAGTGATTGTTACTTATTGAAGGGGGGGACTCAGTTCAAATGAACACGGATTTTATTGAAGCGCTGTCGGAAATTGAACGAGAGAAGGGTATCTCCAAGGAGCTACTCATTGATGCTATTGAAGCGGCGATGATTTCAAGTTATAAACGTAATTTCAACACAGCACAGAACGTGCGTGTGGATATCAATCGACATACGGGGCTTATTAAGGTATATGCAAGGAAGACCGTTACAGAGGAAGTATTGGATCCAAGATTGGAAATTTCTGTTCATGCTTCGCGTGAAATTAATCCGAATTACCAATTGGAAGATATTGTTGAAATTGAAGTGACGCCTCGTGATTTTGGACGTATTGCAGCACAAACCGCTAAACAGGTTGTAACGCAACGAATCCGCGAAGCCGAGCGTGGCTTAATTTATAATGCTTTTATCGATAAAGAAGAAGATATTGTAACAGGTATCCTGCAGCGTCAAGATCAACGTAATATTTATGTTGATTTAGGCAAAGTAGAAGCTGTTCTTCCACTTACGGAGCTTATGCCAACGGATAAGTTCAAACAGGGAGATCGTATTAAAGCTTATATTACGAAAGTTGAGAACACGACCAAGGGGCCTCAAATCATTTTATCGAGAACACACCCAGGTTTGTTAAAGCGACTATTTGAGCTTGAAGTGCCTGAAATTTTCGATGGTGTTGTTGAGATTCGTTCAGTTGCTCGTGAAGCAGGCTTCCGTTCTAAGATCGCAGTTCATTCTCGTAACCCTGAAGTTGATCCTGTAGGTTCCTGTGTAGGTCCTAAAGGATTGCGTGTTCAAACGATTGTAACTGAGCTGCGCGGCGAGAAAATTGACATCGTTCGCTGGATGGATAGCGTGGAAGAGTACGTAGCGAATGCGCTTAGTCCTTCTAAAGTGCTTGAAGTGCAGATTCATGAAAATGAAAAAATGGCACGTGTCATAGTTCCTGATTATCAGCTTTCTCTGGCTATTGGTATTAAAGGGCAAAATGCACGATTAGCTGCCAAGCTGACAGGCTGGAAAATCGACATCAAGAGCGAAACACAAGCGGAACAAGAATATGGTAGAGTGAAAACTTACTCGGAAGAGATGCATCAGGATTCAATTAGCATCGATTAAGTTGTTGTGAGGAACAAGGGGTGATCGGAATGAAGCAGAGAAAAATCCCTCTGAGAAAATGCGTTGCCTGCCAGGAAATGATGCCGAAGAGGGACTTGATCCGCGTCGTCAAAACGCCTGAGGATGACATTCTCATTGATCTCAAGGGGAAGAAGTCTGGGCGCGGTGCCTACCTGTGCGGTAAAGTTTCTTGTTTTAAATTGGCAAAGAAAAGCAAAGCCCTGGATAGAGCTCTGAAGCATGCCGTAGGCGCAGATATTTATGACCAACTGGAACAAGATTTCATTCGTGTGGAAGATGAATTCCTTTCTTCGAAAGAGGAGGAATCGGAAGATGAATCCTAGATTTTTGTCACAATTGGGATTGGCGATGAGAGCTGGGAAACTCGTAACGGGTGACGAAGGTGTTTTCAAAGCAATTCGCGCGGGTGAGGCCAAGCTTGTTATCATGGCGGAAGACGCTTCAGCTAATACACGTAAGAAATTTCAAGATAAATGCTTATTTTATGGTGTGAAACTCATCGAAATAGGTACGAAGTATGAATTGGGCCGCAGCATTGGGAAAGAAATGCGTGTCACCATAGGTGTATTGGACGGAGGCTTCGCGCAGATGCTGCAGAAGAGTCAAGAAAATCCTGCGGAGGTGAAACATATTGACCAATAAACAAGATAATAAAGACAAGACCCGCGTGTATGAATACGCAAAACAGCTCAATATGAGCAGCAAAGAAATTATTACCATTCTCAAACGATTAAATATACCTGTTAACAACCATATGAGTGTAATGGAGAATGACGCGGTTAGCAGTGTGGAAAAGTTTTTTAGAGATATTAAAGCTAATGCGGCTGCCAAACGAGCAGCTACGGACGGAGGAAATGTGAGTTCATCTACGACGAATCAGAATCCTGCATCGCAGGCTCCAGCACAAGAGAATAAAGGTGCAGTAACACCAGCGGCTAAGCCGCCTGTTACTTCGGAACAATCAAGCAGCCAACCAACAACGGGTGCTGCGACACCAACACAGGGTCAATCTGTACAGAATACATCAAGTCGCCCGCCACAGTCACGTCCAAGTGGTCAAAGCAGCAACTACCAGGGCGGTAATCGCCCTAGCAGCCAAGGTGGACAACGTACGGGCTATCAAGGCTCCAATCCGAATGGCGGACGTCCAAGCGGTCAAGGATCCAGTCAAGGCGGACAACGTACGGGTTACCAAGGTTCCAATCCAGGTGGACAGCGTCCAGCTGGCCAAGGATCCAGCCAAGGCGGACAACGTACGGGTTACCAAGGCTCTAATCCGGGTGGACAACGTCCATCAGGTGGAAGTAGTGGTGGATACAACAGCGGGCGTCCAGCAAGCCAAGGCTACAGCCAAGGTCAAGGACAAGGTGGAGCACCGCGCACGAATAGTAATTATGCAGGTTCCCGTCCTACTCAAGGAGCAGGTGGTCCAGGAGCAGGTAGTGGTCAAAGCGCGAACAGCGGACGTCCTCAATCCAGTCCGAACCGTAGTACTGGCCCTAATCGTCAGTCTAAGCCATTTGAGAACCGCAACAACAACCAAAGCGGAAGACCGGTTGTTCAAGAAGCTAAACCGCAATTCCATGTCGGCGCAACAGCAGCTGAGTTGGATGATGCAGCAGCAAAAGCTGGTATCATCACAACAAAGAAATCCAAACCAACACCAAAACGTTTTGATGATAACAGATCCGGTGGTAATCGTGGTCCTGGTGGCAACAACAGAGGCAACCAACGCGGAAACAACAGAGGTCGTTACCAACAAGATATGGTTAAGAAAGAAAAAGTGGATAACACACCTAAGAAGATCATTGTTCGTGGCAATATGACCGTTGGTGAAACAGCGAAATTGCTTCACAAAGATGCTTCTGAAGTTATTAAGAAGCTTTTGTTCCTTGGGACAATGGCGACGATCAACCAAGAGCTAGATTTGGAAACCATTCAATTGATTGCGACTGAATTTGGCGTTGAAGTTGAAATTAAGATTAAGGTTGAAGAAGATAACTTCGAAACATTCGAAGAAATCGATGACGAGGCTGATTTGCTTGAGCGTCCACCTGTTGTTACCATCATGGGTCACGTCGATCATGGTAAAACAACTTTGCTTGATGCCATTCGTAAAACGAGTGTAACAGAAGGCGAAGCAGGCGGAATCACCCAACATATTGGTGCTTATCAAGTCGAAGTTAACCATAAGAAAATTACCTTCTTGGATACACCAGGTCACGAAGCGTTTACAACCATGCGTGCCCGCGGTGCTCAAGTTACGGATATTACGATTATCGTTGTTGCGGCAGATGACGGTGTTATGCCACAAACCGTAGAAGCGATTAGTCATGCTAAAGCGGCTGGCGTACCGATCATTGTAGCGGTAAACAAGATTGATAAAGAAGGCGCTAATCCAGATCAAATCAAACAAGCTCTTACGGCTTATGAGTTGGTTCCGGAAGAGTGGGGCGGCGATACGATTTTCTGCGAAATTTCCGCAAAACAACGTATTGGTCTCGAGAACCTGCTTGAAATGATCTTGCTTGTAGCAGAAGTACAAGAGTACAAAGCAAACCCTAACAAGCGTGCTAGAGCGACTGTCATTGAAGCTGAATTGGATAAAGGAAGAGGCCCAGTAGCGAGAATCCTTATCCAACATGGTACTTTGAAAGTAGGAGATAGCTTTGTTGCCGGTGTATGTTTCGGTCGTGTTCGTGCGATCGTCAATGACAAAGGTAAACGATTGAAAGAAGCGGGTCCTTCAACGCCAGTTGAGATCACGGGTCTGACAGAAGTTCCGCAAGCAGGGGATCCGTTCTTGGCTTATGAAGATGAGCGTAAAGCGAGAGACATTGCTGACCGTCGTGCGATTGCACTTCGTCAATCCGAGATGACAGCTAATTCCCGCGTTACACTGGAAGATCTCTTTAAGCATATTAAAGATGGTGAAGTGAAGGATCTGAATGTCATTATCAAAGGTGACGTTCAAGGCTCAGTTGAAGCACTGAAATCCTCTCTTGAGAAGATTGAAGTTGAGGGTGTTCGCGTTAAAATTCTTCATAATGGCGTTGGGGCAGTAACAGAATCGGATATTATTCTGGCTTCTGCATCAAATGCAATTATTATTGGATTTAACGTTCGTCCTGAACCTGCTGCGAAAGCAACAGCAGATCAAGAGAAAGTTGATATCCGTCTGCATAACATCATTTACAATGTCATTGAAGAAATCGAGCAAGCCATGAAAGGCATGTTGGATCCGATCTTCAAAGAAGTTGTTCTTGGTCAAGCAGAGGTTCGTAATGTATTCAAAATTACGGGCTCAGGGACAATTGCTGGTTGTTATGTAACTTCAGGTAAAATTGCCCGTAATGCACAAACTCGCTTAGTTCGTAGCGGTATTGTAGTCCACGAAGGCAAAATTGATTCCTTGAAACGATTTAAGGATGATCAAAAAGAAGTTGCACAAGGCTACGAATGTGGTATATCTCTTGAGCGTTATCATGATATTAAAGAGGGCGACATCATCGAAGCCTTTATCATGGAGTCCGTTGAGAGGTGATTATAAATGGCTAGAGTTCGTGTAGGTCGAGTTGGCGAACAGATTAAGAAAGAGTTAAGTCAAATCATACAAGCGGAGCTTAAAGATCCTCGTATCGGTTTCATGACCGTTACAGGTGTTGAAGTGACGAATGATTTATCCCTGGCTCGTGTATATCTAAGCGTAATGGGTACTGAAGAAGAGAAGGCGGCCACACTTAAGGCGCTTTCTGTTGCTTCGGGATACATTCGCTCTGAGTTAGGCAAACGAATTCGTTTGCGCAAGGTTCCAGAGCTGCAGTTTAAATTTGATGCTTCTATTGACTATGGTAGTCACATCGACCAATTGTTATATAAGCTCAATCAGGAAGGAAATACAAACGTATGAATAGCGGAATGATCCATGCCACCGAATACTGTCAGCAGCTGGCAGCAGCAGCTGCATTTATCGAGCAGCATGATGATTTCCTGGTCGTCTCTCACATCCAACCAGATGGAGATGCTGCCAGTTCAACGTATGCAACGGGTTGGATTCTAAGTCAACTTGGGAAGTCATTTACAATGATCAATGAGGGCGCCATGCCCTCTAAATTTTCCTATTTAGAAGGAAGTAAACAGACAATTGATTATAGTGAACAGGCGCCAAGTCGGCTTTACCAAACCATCATAAGTGTAGATTGTGCTGATTTCTCCAGAATGGGTAGGATCAGCACTCTTTTTGATGAGCAGCCCCAGTTACTCAATATTGACCATCATCCAACGAATGATCGTTTCGGTTCATGTCATTTAATCAAGCATGACGCGGCGGCAACCGTTCAAATCCTATTTGATTTGGCAATCCATATGAAGCTGCAGCCCGATGTTACGTTCGGTGAATGCATTTATACAGGCTTGCTGACAGATACAGGCGGCTTCCGATATTCCAATACCACATCTGAGGTTATGAGAATCGGAGCGTCGATGTTGGAGTTAGGTGTCAAGGGAGCAGAAATCGCGGAGCTTGTACTTGAACGAATGACTTACGCTCAAATTGTACTTCTCCAAAAAGCGCTATCAACACTTTCCTTTGCTTATGATCGTAAGCTAGCTTGGCTTGCAGTCTCGCTTACTGACTTAGAGTTAACGGGTGCGTCGAGTGATGATTTAGATGGATTGGTCAATTATCCGCGTAATGTTGAGGGCGTTGAAGTGGGTATGCTGATTAAAGAGAAGGCAGCTGGTGTTATTAAAGTAAGTCTTCGTTCCTCAGGACTTGTCGATGTTGCTGCTATCGCTCAATCACTTGGCGGTGGTGGGCATGTACGAGCATCAGGCTGTACAATCTATGGGACGCTAAACGAAGCTATAGCTAGAATGGTTCAGGAAGTAGGGGACAAGCTGAAATGACGCTAGAAGGCATTCTGCCTGTTTGGAAACCAGCGGGCTTTACATCACATGATGTTGTCGCCAAGGTTAGAAGGATTTTGAGTATTAAAAGAATTGGTCATACGGGAACGCTAGATCCGCAAGTGACAGGGGTTCTGCCACTTTGCATTGGTCGGGCGACACGAATGGTTGAATATATTCAAGAACTGCCCAAGGAATATGAGGCTGTATTACGGATTGGGTTATCGACAGATACGGAAGATATGACTGGAACCGTTCTTGAAGAAGTGTCAGCTGTTTCACTTAAGGAAGGTCAAGTACAAGAAGTACTTGGATCCTTTATCGGTGATATTGAGCAGATTCCACCCATGTTCTCTGCTGTCAAAATAGATGGTAAACGTCTTTATGAATTGGCGAGAGAAGGTAAGGAAGTAGAGCGAAAAGCAAGAACTGCAACGATCTATGAGCTAGAAATCCTCGAACTCAACCTGGATCAGAAGCATCCTGAAATTCGTTTCCGCGCCGTGTGCTCCAAAGGTACCTACATAAGAACGTTGTGTGTGGATATTGGTAAAGCACTTGGCTATCCTGCCGTCATGGTTAGTTTGATACGAACTTCGACGGGAAATATTCGCCAAGAACAATGTGTAACGTTTGAGCAAATTGTTCAAATGAAAGAAGATGGGTCCTTGCAAGAGCATATGATTCCAATGGACATAGCCATCTCGCATATTCCTTCAATTTCCCTTACTGAACAAGAAGCTGTTCATTCATTACAAGGTAAGAAAATACCTCTAGCTGCGAATCGGGTGGCTCATGCAGATGCTTCGCAAACCATATTTCGGGCCTATTCACCTGATGAACGATTTCTTGGTCTGTTCGAATGGAAAAGCACTAGCCACGTCTTGGTCCCGGCCAAAGTTTTCCTTTAATCATAACGTCGCGGGACGGGTTGAAATGGGTAGGTGAACGAACTTATATGCAAATAATACCAATATCATATCCGATGGATCTGGATCAACTTGCTCAGTTTGTAGGGAAACAAGTAGTAGCCATTGGTGACTTTGATGGTGTACATTTAGGTCATCAAGAGGTTATAGGACGAGCTTTACTGACAGCCAAGACACTTGGGCTTAAGTCGGCCATTATGACCTTTAATCCGCATCCTAGAGCTGTAATGGGTCAAGATAAATATATGGATCTATTGACTCCTATGAAGAAAAAGATGGAGATTTTTGAAAGCATGGGTGTAAATCATACGTACATTGTCACATTTGATGCCTCCCTGATGCGATTGTCTCCTGAGCAATTCGTCGATGAAGTCTTAGACAGACTTGGCGTTGACAGTGTCATTTGTGGTTTTGATTTTACCTTTGGATTCCAAGGTAAAGGTACTCCGGATTCACTCTGTGAGTTGAGTCACGGGAAATTCTCTGTTGAAGTGGTGAGACCTTTTCATATGAATGGTGAAAAAGTAAGCAGTACACGTATTCGTGAAGCATTGCAGCTGGGAGATTTGGAAACAGTAACAAGACTACTAGGACGTCCATACAGTGTAAGCGGCGTCGTCGTTGACGGTGCGAAAAGAGGAAGAACGCTTGGTTTTCCTACTGCTAATCTTCAATTGGACGAACCTTATGTTAGCCCTACCAATGGTGTTTATGCCATTAAGGCAACTGTTCGTGGGGAAGCATATCAAGGGGTTATGAATATTGGCGTGAAACCAACTTTTGAGACAGGTGAATTAAAACCATCGTTTGAAGCACATTTATTTGAATTTTCCGAGCAAATATATGGGGAGACCGTTAAGGTTGAGTTAATTTCTTTCCTTCGACCAGAACGTAAATTCTCCTCGTTAGACGATTTAGTTGCTCAAATTAAACGTGATGCAGACGAAGCTAAGCATAAATTGACAATAGAATCGTAATCATACATTTACTTCTACTAGTCAATTGTGATATACTGAGTAACGTTGTCAAATGGACGTGTTCGTTTGGCATGAACCTTAGCTTGGATCGACGTTTTCATCGGCGCTTTCTAGGCTAGCGGGGATACTAATAGAATTTAGGAGATGAATGATTATGGCAATTACGCAAGAGCGCAAAACACAACTGATTCAAACACACAAAGTACACGATACCGACACAGGTTCACCTGAGGTACAAGTAGCAATCCTTACAGAAAACATTGTTAACCTTACAGACCACCTACGTACACACAAGAAAGATCACCATTCCCGTCGTGGTTTGCTTAAAATGGTTGGACAACGTCGTAAGTTGCTAGCATATGTTAAAAACAAAGATGTAAGCCGCTACAGTGCTTTGATTGCAAAGCTTGGTTTGCGTCGTTAAAATCCGACAATGAGAAGCAACCTGTTGCTCCTTTGCTAGGCTTGATAAAGCTCTGGCAGAGAGCAGCAAAAGGTTGCTTTTTCTTGTATTTTTAAAACGGGAAAAGAAGGAAATACTAGTCATAACGCAGAAATAGAGGATAACTCCAAAGATAACCTTTTGTATACATACGGAGTAGATTCGGAATGGTCTCTGGATCTTATGATTTCTGGTTCTGTACATGTTAATCAAACACATATGAATTGAAATTCAACAATTCCTTAGGAGGATATTATGGAGACAAGGGTACAAATGGAACTTGGCGGTAAGCCGTTTATTCTTGAAACAGGCCGACTAGCCAAACAAGCCAATGCAGCAGTAACTGTTCGCTACGGCGACACGGTTGTGCTTAGCACAGTAACGGCTTCCAGCGGACCGAAAGATTTAGATTTCTTTCCGTTAACAGTGAATTACGAAGAAAGAT
The DNA here is from genome assembly GCF_059691975.1 of Paenibacillus sp. J22FR5. Lineage (NCBI taxonomy): Bacteria > Bacillati > Bacillota > Bacilli > Caryophanales > Paenibacillaceae > Paenibacillus > Paenibacillus sp. J22FR5. The sequence continues at coordinate 92,493 of NZ_JCAUAN010000008.1, forward strand.
TGTACGCGGTTGGTAAGATCCCAGGTGGGTTTATCAAGCGTGAAGGACGTCCAAGTGAGAAAGCGATTCTTGCGAGCCGTTTAACGGATCGTCCGATTCGTCCTCTTTTCCCAGAAGGCTTCCGTAATGATGTTCAAATTGTGTCTATCGTCATGAGCGTAGACCAGGAATGCCCGCCAGAAATGGCAGCCATGATCGGTACTTCCGCGGCACTTGCGATCTCTGATGTTCCTTTTAACGGGCCTGTCGGTGGCGTGATTGTTGGGCGCGTAGATGGACAATTCGTTATCAACCCAACGGGCGAAGTGGCAGAGAAAAGTGATCTTCACCTTACAGTTGCAGGAACTAAAGATGCGATTATGATGGTTGAAGCGGGTGCGAAAGAAGTTTCAGAGGAAGTTGTCCTTGAAGCAATCATGTTTGGACATGATGAAATTCGCAAAATCGTCGCAACCATTGAAGAATTGGTTGAGCAAGTCGGCAAGCCGAAAATGGAAGTTAAACTTCATACGGTCGATGCTGAAGTGAATAGCGCTGTGCGTGAATTTGCCCAAGCTAGACTAGTTGATGCCATTAAAATTCCTGAGAAACATGCAAGACAAGAAGCCATTGACCTTGTGAATGCAGATGCTGTTGGTCATTTCACTGCCTTGTATGTAGAAACACCAGGTCTTCTAGCTGATGTGAAAGAAACACTTTATGATATCGTGAAAGAAGAAGTACGTCGTTTGATCACGCATGATAAAGTAAGACCAGATGGACGTAAACCGGAAGAAATTCGCCCGATTGATTGCGATATCAACTTGTTGCCGCGCACACACGGTTCTGGCTTGTTTACACGTGGACAAACTCAAGCACTTAGTATTTGTACATTAGGCGCTTTAGGCGATGTTCAAATCTTGGATGGTTTAGATCTTACGGAAACAAAACGTTTTATGCATCACTACAATTTCCCGCCATTCAGTGTTGGGGAAGCAAGACCTTTACGTCCGCCAGGGCGTCGTGAGATTGGACATGGTGCGTTAGGTGAGAGAGCCCTAGAGCCGATCATCCCTAACGAAGTTGAGTTCCCATATACTATTCGCCTTGTTTCTGAAGTTTTGGAATCAAACGGTTCAACTTCTCAAGCAAGTATTTGTGCAAGTACGCTTGCCCTTATGGATGCAGGTGTTCCAATCAAAGCACCAGTTGCAGGTATTGCAATGGGGCTTATCAAAGACGGCGACCACTTCTCCATTCTGTCCGATATTCAAGGGATGGAAGATCACCTTGGTGATATGGATTTCAAAGTTGCCGGTACATCTGAAGGTATCACAGCTTTGCAAATGGATATCAAAATTGATGGCATCGACCGCAGCATTTTGCAAGAATCGTTGCAACAAGCCAAAGAAGGCCGATTGCACATTTTGGGCAAAATGGTATCACGTATTTCCGAGCCTAACAAAGCACTTTCTCAATATGCGCCTAAGATTCTGACAATGAACATCAATCCGGACAAAATCCGTGATGTTATTGGAGCAGGCGGTAAAATCATCAACAAAATTATTGAGGAAACAGGCGTGAAGATCGACATTGAGCAAGACGGCCGCGTATTCATTGCATCATCGAATCAAGAAATGAACGAGAAAGCTCGTTCCATTATTGAAGGTATTGTGCGTGAAGTTATTGTTGGAGAAACTTACCTAGGTACAGTGAAACGCGTTGAGAAGTTTGGCGCATTTGTTGAGATTTTACCTGGAAAAGAAGGTCTCGTTCATATTTCACAAATTTCTACAGAGCGCGTAGCGAAAGTAGAAGATGTAGTGAACGTTGGCGATCAAATTACAGTCAAAGTTACGGAAATCGATCAACAAGGAAGAGTTAATCTTTCACGCAAAGCAACGTTAACTTCACAAGTCTCTGCCCAAAGCTAGAGATTCCCAATTGAAATCTAATTCGTGAAGTCGTTTCATTCATAGTTTTAAGGATAAAGAGTCAGATCTATCTGTCTCTTTTTTGCTTTTTACTGCATGGTAGGACATGCACAGGTTCTACTCTTGTCCCAATCCTCATACAATCAGGAGACGAAGAAAGGGGACCTGTGTATGCTCCACAAAAAATGGATTCTGCTTGGGAGTTTTTTTGCTATGGTTCTAATTAGTGTCAATTCAATTCCAAGTGTAGGAACCTATATAGATAGTGTGAAAAATATCCAACCTCTCCTTGTGGGTGAGAAAGATTGGACTAAGGAAGAAGCACGTCCTGTTTCAGCTTCTGCCACACAGTCAACATTACTTGAAACGATCACGCAAGAAGCACAGAAACGTAGAGTCCCCCCCATTAATGCCAAAGTGGATTCAGTTTGGAAAGCTATCCCTGGTTACAATGGATTAGAAGTGGACATTGAGGAAACGCTGAAGTTAGCTGAGCACCACTTAACGCCAAATAATATTAATTATGTGATGAAGGAAGTAGAACCAACTATTCAATTGGAGGATTTGGGCCCCAATCCTGTATATAAAGGCAATCCGAAGAAGCCGATGGTAGCTTTTATGATTAATGTGGCTTGGGGTAATGAGTTTTTGCCAAGTATGTTAGAAACGTTACACAAAGAAAACGTCCACGCAACCTTCTTCTTCGATGGTTCTTGGTTAAAGAAAAATACAGAGATGGCCAAACGAATTCAAAGTGAAGGGCACGAAATCTCGAACCATGCATATTCACATAAAGACATGAGAAACATATCGCGCAGCAAAGCAGTAGAGGAAATTTCCAAAACGGAAGATTTACTTAAGCAGCTTGGTGTTAAGAATACATTGTTCGCGCCACCTTCCGGTTATTTTAATCAAGAGACCATTCAGGTCGCCTCTGAATTTAAGCTGCAAACGGTTCTGTGGACATTTGACACCATTGATTGGAGAAATCCTGGTGCAAGCCGTATTATAGAACGCTTATCTACCAATGTAGAGCCAGGTACTCTCATTCTGATGCATCCAACGATTTCATCTCGTGATGCACTGCCTGGTATGATCTCTCTGATTAAGAAAAAAGGGTTTGTACTTGGCACAGTTTCTGACATGCTTTCTTCGAAACGTATCGCAGGACAAGGTCAAATCACGAATTAGTAAGGAAATCCTATTGCTAATTTGAGTCCTAGGCACATTTTTGTTAGACTGAGGAAGTATAATGGGAGAATAGGACTTTTAAGTGTTACATTTCGAGGAGGAACCTTGGTGATCAAATATCGCTTACATAATGGCTTAAGAGTCGTCATGGAACAAATCCCTACATTTCGATCGGTCACATTCGGGATTTGGGTGAAAACAGGCTCGCGCAACGAGTCACAGACGAATAATGGTATTTCACATTTCATTGAGCATATGTTGTTCAAAGGAACGGAACGTCATTCGGCGAAAGATATCGCTGAGATTTTTGATGGCATCGGTGGAAATGTGAATGCATTCACGTCCAAAGAATATACGTGCTATTATGCTAAAGTGCTGGATGAGCATCTGCCTTTAGCGATGGATGTACTTTCGGATATGTTCTTCAATTCGAACTTTGATGAAGGTGAGCTAGAGAAAGAGAAGAACGTAATTTACGAAGAAATTTCTATGTATGAAGATACGCCGGATGATCTTGTTCATGACTTGTTAGCGAAAGCTTCTTACGGCTCACATGCTTTGGGTTATACGATTCTAGGAACGCAGGACAATTTGTCCAAAATGAAATCCGATGATCTGCGTTCATACTTAAAGCAAAATTATAATACAGAGAACACTGTGCTTAGTATTGCAGGTAATATTGATGATAGTGTAAAAGAACTAATTGAGAAGCATTTCGGTGATTTTTCTCAATCCGGTGTTGAAACAAGCTATGATGCGCCAGATTTCCTAAGCGAGCTGATTTTCCATGCCAAGAAAACAGAACAAAATCATATTTGTTTGTCGTTACCAGGCTTGTCCCTTCAGGAGGGAAATCTGTATCCGATGGTCTTGCTTAACAATGCGATTGGCGGCGGTATGAGCTCAAGACTGTTCCAAGAGATTCGCGAGAAGCGAGGATTAGCCTATTCGGTTTATTCCTATCATTCCTCTCATATTGATAGCGGGATGTTTACGATCTATACCGGAACAGCACCTAAACAAACAGAAGAAGTGCTGAAAGTAACGATGGAGCTGCTGCATGACATAGCTGTAAATGGGATGACAGATTCTGAGCTTAAGAAGGGGAAAGAGCAATTGAAAGGCAGCCTTATTCTTAGTTTAGAAAGCACGAGCAGCCGCATGAACCGTTTTGGGAAAAATGAATTGATGACAGGCAAGCATTATAGTTTGGACGAAATGATTGAACGCATTGAAAGTGTGAACATGGAGCATATTCGTCAGTTGACGAAATCGCTTTTCTCTACACCTTTTGCCTTATCTATGGTCGGGAATTCGGATGATGTGATAAAGGGCTTCAGGAGGGATCAGCTTGTCTCACTTTGATTTTGAAGTCCAAATTAAACGGATCGAAGGTCAAGAGGATGTTCTTCTGCCGCAGAAAATGTCCGACGCAGCAAGCGGCTATGATTTGCATGCTGCTGTTCGTGAACCCGTTGTGCTTGCTCCTGGTGAGCGTCAATTGATTCCAACTGGCATCGCACTAAGCATGCCATCTGAGCTTGAAGCGCAGATTCGCCCGAGAAGCGGGCTTGCTTATAAACATGGCATTACAACGCTCAATTCACCGGGGACGATCGATGCCGATTACCGCGGTGAAGTTAAAGTACTGCTTATCAATCATGGTCAGGAGCCATTTGTAATTAAACGAAATGAGCGTATCGCCCAGATGGTATTCCAACGTGTTCCGCAAATTCAATTGAATGTAGTTAGCGAGCTTACAGAAACTGTGCGTGGCGCTGGTGGTTTCGGTCATACAGGGCGTTAAGACTGCCTCTTACATAGCAATGAACAAGAAAGAACCTCTTCTTAGGAAGGGGTTCTTTCTTGTTTTGGAAGAAACAAAGTCGCAAGTCACCCATCCTTAGGCGAACGCATACTATAACGTATCGAAACGGACCGAGGAAGGGGTGTAAGCAAGAATGCTTACTGGGATTTCGGTTGCTATTATGGGGGGAGACGCCCGGCAACTTGAAGTAATTCAGAAATTTACTGAGCTAGACGCTACCGTTATATTACTCGGATTTGACAATCTCGGGAGGCAATTTCACGGTGGTACGAATGTGAAGTTAGATCCAGAATTGTTTCAACATGTGGATGCTCTTATTTTGCCAGTTGTAGGTACGGATGAGACAGGACAAGTGGAATCCATTTTCTCAAGTGAAGAAATGGTATTGACGGATGCGCATATTTCTGCGCTGCCAAAGCATGCCAAGGTGTATACCGGTATGGCTAAGAGCTATTTGAAAAAACTTGTGCTGGCACATAGCATTGAGCTTGTAGAACTTTTGGATCGAGATGATATCGCTATTTATAATTCCATTCCAACTGCAGAGGGTGCGCTGATGATGGCCATCCAGAACACCGATATTACGATTCATGGATCCGTTTGTATGGTTTTGGGATTTGGTCGAACAGGTTTTACCATGGCTAAAACTTTGCAAGGATTAGGGGCAACCGTCAAGGTTGGCGTCAGGAAGCCGGAGCATTTTGCAAGGGCGTGGGAGATGGGTTTTCAGCCTTTTTATACGAAGGATCTGTACCCGGAAGTGGGGAATATTGACTTGCTTTTTAACACAATTCCGACTATGATAGTCACAGCGCAAGTTATAACCAATATCCCACATCGCGCGCTAATTATCGATTTAGCGTCTAAACCCGGCGGAACGGACTTCCGATTTGCCGAGAAGAGAGGCATTAAAGCGATGCTAGCGCCCGGTTTACCTGGAATCGTCGCCCCCAAAACAGCTGGCCGAATCATGGCAAACACGTTAAGTCAGCTGATCGAGGAAGACTTCAAAGACAGGAGCGATGTGGAATGAATTGGCAAGGGAAAACAGTCGGTTATGCTTTAACCGGTTCTCACTGTACACTTGAAGAGGTCATGCCTCAAATTAAGAGATTTGTAGATGCAGGTGCTCGCGTTATACCGATAGTTTCAAATACGATTATGACGACCGACACACGTTTTGGTAAGTCTGCCGATTGGCAGCAGATGTTGAAGGATATTACGGGAAATGAGATTATCTCAACCATTGTCGATGCGGAGCCGCTAGGTCCATCCAAGCTATTGGATGTGATGGTTATTGCTCCTTGTACAGGGAATACGACTAGTAAACTAGCAAATGCAATGACAGAAAGTCCAGTTCTTATGGCAGCTAAAGCACAAATGAGAAACTTGAGACCGCTCGTTTTGGCGATTTCAACGAATGATGGTTTGGGTTTAAATGCAATGAATATTGCGAAGCTGTTGATTACCAAAAATATTTATTTCGTCCCCTATGGTCAAGATGCGCCAGGTGCCAAACCAAATTCGTTGGTGGCTCGAATGGACTTGATTATGGAAGCCTGTGAAGCTGCGCTTGAAGGTAAACAATTGCAACCGATGATTATTGAGAGATTTCAATACTAAATCATAGATACATTCTTGAAGGGGAGAGACCAGCTTATGTCGAACCAGAAGCTTTTTAACGTTGCAGTCGTCGGCGCTACAGGCGCAGTAGGAGAACAAATCATCCGTCTACTAGAAGAACGGAATTTCCCCATCAAGGAATTGAAGTTGCTTTCTTCCGCTCGTTCTGCGGGCGTTAAACTTTCTTTTAAAGGTCAAGATGTGGTTGTTCAAGAAGCAACACCTGAAAGCTTTCATGGTGTAGATATTGCTTTATTTAGTGCGGGTGGCGATGTTACCAAAGCACTAGCTCCACATGCAATAGAAGCAGGAACGATTTGTATCGATAATACAAGTGCCTATCGTATGGATCCAGAAACACCACTTGTTGTACCTGAAGTGAATGTTGAGAAAATCAATGAACATAAGGGCATTATCGCTAACCCGAACTGTTCTACGATCCAAATGGTTGCAGCATTAAAGCCACTTTATGACCGTTACGGGATTTCCCGTATTATCGTCTCGACGTACCAAGCAGTTTCTGGTGCTGGAGCTAAAGCGATCAATGAAATGCTAAGACAGTCCAAAGAAGTACTCGCAGGTAATGAGGCAAATCCGGATATATTACCAGTCGGTTCTTTACCCGTTAAGCATCAAATCGCTTTCAATGCGATTCCCCAAATCGATAAATTCCTCGATAACGGGTTTACCAATGAAGAAATGAAAATGATACTTGAAACGAAAAAAATCATGGGCGATGAGTCCATTGAAGTTACTGCGACATGTGTACGTATTCCTGTTGTTTATGGACACTCAGAATCCGTGTATGTAGAATTGAAAGAAGATTTTGATGTTGAAGAAGTGAAAAAGCTGCTTGCTAATGCGCCTGGTATTGTCCTTGTTGATAATCCGGCTGAACAACAGTACCCGCTTGCTACAGATGCTGCAGGAAAGCTCGAGACTTTCGTAGGACGTGTACGTCGCGATTTGAGCAACCCTAAAGCTCTTAATATGTGGATTGTTTCTGATAATTTGTTAAAAGGTGCTGCTTGGAATGCGGTACAAATTGCTGAATATATTGCTATAGAGCAATAGCCAGCATACTGCTTACTTGTAGCAGTGAAAATGGGGGACACTCATGCGAATTCTTGTCCAAAAATTCGGAGGTACTTCGCTTTCCACCGCACAGGCTAGAGATCATGTTATTGGACATATTCAAGATGCACTAATCCAACATTACAAATTAGTTGTTGTCGTATCTGCGATGGGAAGAAAAGGGGAACCCTATGCGACTGACACGCTCCTGGACCTCATTCGTAAGAACGGGGAGGGGCTGCCCTCGCGGGAACTCGATATGTTGATGGGCTGCGGAGAACTAATATCTGCGGTACTTTTGTGTAGTCTGTTACACAAAACAGGTATCCGTGCTACAGTTTTGACAGGTGGGCAAGCTGGTCTGATCACGAATGAAAATCATGGCAACGCGCAAATTATTGCGATGAAGCCCAATCGGATCCTTGAATTATTAGAACAAGACCAAGTTGTCATTGTCACGGGGTTTCAAGGTAAAACAAGCAGTGATGAGTTAACAACGCTAGGCCGCGGTGGCAGTGATACATCAGCAACTGCACTTGGTGCTGCACTCAAAGCAGAAATTGTGGATATTTTCACTGATGTTAATGGTATTTTGACAGCGGATCCAAGAATCGTAGAAGATGCAAAGCCATTACAACGCGTAAGCTTTACTGAGATTTGCAATATGGCACACAACGGTGCGAAGGTCATTCATCCTCGAGCTGTTGAAGTCGCTATGCAGGCAAATATCCCGATTCGTGTAAGGTCAACCTTCACCAAAGAAGAGGGTACGTTGGTCACAGCTTCTGACAACACAACATCAGAAATTAACCATGTTAAAGATCGCTTTGTTACGGGGATTGCTCATTTTACGAATATTACACAGATTCAGGTCGCTGCCGTTGAAGGTGAATTCGATCTTCAGCTTCGAGTATTCAAAACCATGGCGCAGCATCAGATTAGTGTTGATTTTATTAACGTGAACCCTTCAGGCGTTGTATATACTGTTTTCGATCATGAAGCTGAACGTGCTGTTCAATTGCTCAAAGCTCAGGGTTATGAGCCTAAGTTCACGAGCGGCTGTGCGAAGGTATCTGTGATTGGCGGAGGTATGAATGGCGTTCCTGGCATTATGGCACATATTGTTGAAGCGTTGACCGTGGAGGATATCCGAATTCTGCAATCTGCTGATTCGAACACCACAATTTGGGTGCTTGTGCAAGGTATGGATATGATTAAGTCCGTTCGAGCACTTCATCGAAAATTTAATTTATATAAATGAAAATGTGAAAGTCAGGAGGCGTACCAGTGAGTTTTGGGAGAGTAGTCACAGCGATGGTTACACCGTTTGACGAGCAGTTGCAAGTCAATTGGGAACAAGTAGAACCACTTATTAACTATTTAATTGAAGAACAACATTCGAATAGCCTAGTGATCTGTGGAACGACAGGGGAATCGCCAACTTTATCAGAGGATGAAAAGCTGAGACTTATTGAGCTTTCCGTTCGTGTTGCAGCTGGTCGTTGCAAAATCATTGCAGGTACTGGTAGTAACGACACCGCACATACAATCGCTTTTTCTCGTAAAGTTGAGAAACTTGGTGTTGATGCTTTACTTCTCGTTGCCCCTTATTACAATCGTCCGTCTCAGGAAGGGTTGTACCAACATTTTAAAGCGATTGCTGAGGCTGTTGGGGCTCCAGTTGTGCTTTATAATGTTCCTGGTCGAGCTGGTGTTAACTTGGATGCTGACACAACGATTCGTCTTTCCAAGATTCCGAATATCGTGGCAACCAAAGATTGCTCGAATACGGATCAAATGACGCGTATTCTTACGCATGCAGCTCCTAATTTCCTCGTTTATAGTGGAGATGATAGCAATACATTGCCAGCCCTAGCTATTGGCTGCGAAGGAATTATCAGTGTAGCGAGTCATGTGATTGGAAAAGAAATGCAAACTATGATAAAGTATTACTTAGAAGGCAACATTCAGCAAGCTGCAGCGCTTCATCGTAAGCTTCATCCTGTTTTTACTGGCATTTTTTGTGCACCGAGCCCTGCGCCAATTAAGCATGCTCTTGCACTCAAGGGCATTGAAACAGGTAGCGTTCGACTTCCGTTAGTTCCTGTATCCGAGCAAGAAGGTCAATTCATTCAATCACTTTTTGTATGATCATGCCTAATGAATCGGTGCTTCCGGCATCGGTTTTCTTTTTTTGGGAAATCTAAACGTATTCAGTATTAACTTGTATTTGCTGTTTTTTTTCATGTATAATGGTTGCAAGTGACTAGTTCGGTTTTTTCATTTAAAATTCGTCGTCCAATCTATGAAGGAGGTATATTCTTGTCCAAAAAAAATATTGATAAACTTTTGATCTTCGCTCTTGGCGGCGTGGGCGAAATCGGAAAAAATATGTATTGCGTTCAGTATGCGAACGATATTATCGTCATTGACAGTGGTTTGAAATTTCCAGAGGAGGACATGCTCGGAATTGACATTGTCATCCCTGATATCGGGTACTTAACAGAGAATCGGGATAAAGTACGCGGCATTATCATCACCCATGGCCATGAAGATCACATTGGTGGCTTACCTTACGTGCTTAAACACCTTAATGTTCCCCTCTATGCAACGAAATTAACGATGGGACTTATTGAAGCCAAGCTGAAGGAAGCTAATTTGCTCGGAACGACGAACCGAATTCTAATTAATTCGGAGTCCGTACTTCCTCTTGGCGCACTTACGGCAACTTTCTTCAAAACTAATCACAGTATCCCAGATTCAGTGGGTGTCGCACTTGATACACCAGAAGGTGTTGTTGTTCATACAGGAGACTTTAAGTTTGACCAAACTCCAGTGAATGAACAATACGCTGATTTGCATCGTATGGCTGAGATCGGAAAGAAAGGCGTACTTGCCTTACTTTCAGACAGTACGAATGCAGAACGTCCTGGCTACACGGGCTCTGAGCGCGGTGTAGGTATTGAGATTGAAGAAGTGTTCCGTAAAGCGAAGCAAAGAGTTGTCATTGCGACTTTTGCATCGAATATTCACCGTGTTCAACAGGTGTTTGATGCAGCAGCTGCAACGAATCGCAAAGTAACAGTAATTGGCCGCAGTATGGTGAACGTGGTTTCGATTGCTAGCGAATTAGGCTACTTGCACATTCCAGATGGCATGTTGATTGAACCTGAGGAAGTGAACAAGCTTGCAGCTGATCGTGTGGTTATCCTTTCCACGGGAAGTCAAGGCGAGCCAATGTCGGCTCTTACAAGAATGGCGCGTTCAACCCATCGTAAAATTGATATTTTACCTGGAGATACAGTCATTATTGCGGCAACTCCGATTCCAGGAAATGAGCGTTATGTAGGCAGAACGGTTGATGAACTTATGCGCATCGGTGCCCACGTGATTTACGGACCAGGTTCTGTGACTGGTGTTCACGTTTCTGGTCACGGTAGTCAGGAAGAATTGAAGCTTATGCTAAACCTGATGAAGCCGAAATACTTTATTCCTATTCATGGCGAATATCGCATGCTGCGTCAACATGCCATTCTTGCCGAGTCTGTCGGCATTCCTAAAGAAGATATTTTTATGTGCGATATTGGTGACACGGTCGAAATCCAAAATGGTGCTGCTCGCAAAGGATCGAAAGTTCAAAGCGGTAACATCCTAATTGATGGACTAGGTGTTGGGGATGTAGGCAATATTGTATTGCGTGACCGTAAATTACTGTCGCAAGACGGAATTCTAGTTGTCGTGGTTACACTAAGTAAACAAGATGGCAAAATTTTGTCAGGCCCAGATATTATTTCACGCGGATTTGTTTATGTTCGTGAATCCGAAGGACTCCTTGAAGAAGCCAATCGTATCGTAACAAATACGTTAACTAAACTTATGAATGAAAATGTAAATGAATGGGCATCTTTAAAAACGAATGTGAAAGATGTTCTCGGACGCTTTTTATATGAACAAACCAGAAGAAGACCAATGATTCTTCCTATTATTATGGAAGTTTAGGTACTCGAACAAGTCACTTGAGCCTATGCAAATAGTAAAGCTCTCTCCACATGGAGGGAGCTTTTTCTTGTTCTCGAAAAGTAAGTATGCATGAAAGTATACAAGTTTATTCATACTATGGGAGATATTGAACGACTTGTCTTTGAAGCATAATTTGAAAGGGGATTTTTAAGTGGCATCAGCACCAGGCGCGAAAGAGCAAGAACAGGGATCAGAGGAAGCCAAGAAAAATGCCGTTCTCGAAAATATTCAGCAATTAGGTCAAACCAACACTGTCTCTGGCGAATCGAATATTTTTTGTCTAACCATTATCGGTCAGGTAGAGGGTCATATTGTGCTACCACCTCAGAATAAAACAACCAAATATGAACATCTAATTCCTCAATTAGTTGCTGCGGAGCAGAATCCCAAAATTGAAGGTGTTATGATCATTTTGAACACGGTTGGTGGGGATGTTGAGGCGGGTCTTGCTATTGCTGAAATGATTGCGACGTTGTCCAAACCGACAATTGCATTAGTTTTAGGGGGCGGACATAGCATCGGTGTTCCCATTGCGGTCTCTGCTGACTATTCGATCATCGCCGAAACCGCAACGATGACGATCCACCCCATTCGTTTGAACGGTTTGGTCATTGGTGTACCGCAAACCTTTGAATATTTGGATAAAATGCAAGAGCGGGTGGTCAGATTCGTAACTAAACATTCTAACGTAACAGAAGAGAAGTTTAAAGAGCTTATGTTTAAGACAGGTGAACTTACCAGAGATATCGGCACAACGGTGATTGGGATCGACGCAGTTAAATATGGATTAATCAATCAAGTGGGGGGTATCGGTGACGCTATTAAGGAGTTGAACAGTCGTATTGAAGCGAAGAAAGCTGCAAATACGGGGGGGCTTGTTCAATGATTCATTATTCCGTGGTTCCCATGGAAGTCATATTTGATGGATTCGATTCTTTTGCTCCCCAATATGTAGATATAGAGCAGGATGGATTCATGATGCAAATTGAGCCTTTAAGTGGCTATCAAGCACGTATTGTAAGGCTATATAGTTGTAATCCTCAGGACTATTTGAATGAACAATATGCCCCAGGAAACATCATTACCTACCGTCCTCAGATTGAGACAATTTCAACTCGGTAAGTCGTGTTCCCGTATCTTCCCTCAAGTCAATTATGGTATAATGTGGACTTGGGGGTGACAATCTTGGCGAAACGCAGGAAAAAGACAAAGGCTGTAAAAACGAGCTTGTTATTCGAACTATACGGAATCCTCATCTTGATTTTCTCTGTCATCGCTCTTGCACATCAAGGGCATGTGGGAAATTCATTGATTTATTTGTTTCGTTTTTTTGTGGGAACTTGGTATTCACTCATACCTCTCATATTCATTTATGTGGCTTTATATGCCATGATCAAAAGGGCATGGCCGCAAATGGTAACCCCCAAAAAAGCAGGGATCTTGTTATTCATTCTTGGATTATTGATTAAGAATCATATTGATTTATTCGCTCAGCTATATCCAGGAAACGATTTTACTTCAGGCAAAGTGATCTCTTCGACATGGTCAGCAATGTTAGAGGGCTTACATCCAACGGAAGCTGGAAGAGTATCTCTTGAACACGGTATCGGTGGTGGAATGGTAGGCGCATTCTTATATAGCATTCTCTATTTCCTATTTGATTACCTAGGTGCAAGATTAATCCAATATATGCTTTTTGTTATGGGTTTTATTCTAGCTACGGGTGTGTCCTATGTGGATCTAGGGAATATTGTGAAGGGTCGATTTAGCAATGTAGGGCAAAATTTTAAAGACAGAATGAAAGAATGGCTGCAAGACAGAGAAGGACGACAACCAGAAGCAGCTACAGCAGGGAACATCCCAACGAGAGCGAAAAAGACGACGTATGTACCGGTAGATGATGAATTTGATGAAGAGGTTTTCCAACCTGTGAAACGGACGAAGAAAACACCTTTGTTTATGGAACTACTACGACCAATTAAGGAAAACCGCAAGAAGTCAGCAGCTAGAGATCGAGATGAGATGGACGATAACGATAACTCGTCAGACTCTGAAGCTGATGCAGTACGAGAGGAAGTTGTCTATACGAACACGACCCATCCTTCTGATGAAACCATACATACGCCAATTGAACAGCCAGGTGCGCCTATTATACGAGATTTTCAAGAGCAGGTTATTCAAGAAGCACAGCAGACAGTTAGACCCTCAACTCCTGTAGCATCCAATGTTACAACTACAACATCAATCGCTTCGACAGGAGCTGAACCCGATTCGAATGAACCTGTAACGCTTGAGTTTCAAGAAGATGCCCCTGTCATCGCATCGCGTCCATACGAAATACCTTCCCTTGATTTATTGGCTAGACCGGCATTAGGTAAGGGAAGTGAGATGGCGGACTATAAGGCTAATGCAAGGAAGCTCGAAGCCACGTTAGAAAGCTTTGGAGTCCGTGCTAAGGTCCTTGAAGTAGTAAGAGGTCCTGCTGTAACTCGTTATGAAATTCAACCCGATGTAGGGGTGAAGGTAAGTAGAATCGTTTCGTTGACTGATGATATCGCACTGGCACTAGCGGCGAAAGACATCCGGATGGAGGCTCCAATTCCAGGGAAATCTGCGATAGGTATCGAAGTACCTAACTTGGAAGTATCCATTGTTACCATGCGTGAGGTCATGGAAACGTCTGCTTTTCAAGAGTCTAGCTCGCGCTTATCGGTAGTACTGGGTCGAGATATTTCCGGTCAACCGATTGTTGGCAATCTGGCCAGAATGCCGCATTTACTTGTTGCGGGTGCAACAGGATCAGGTAAATCGGTATGTATCAACGGGATTATTACGAGTATTTTGTATAAAGCCAAACCCAATGAAGTGAAGTTCTTGATGATCGATCCGAAGATGGTTGAGTTGAACGTGTATAATGGGATTCCACATCTATTAGCACCGGTTGTAACGGATCCACGGCGAGCATCCTTGGCTCTTAAGAAAATCGTTGTCGAGATGGAGAAGCGCTATGAGTTATTCTCCAAGAGCGGTACGCGGAATATTGAAGGCTATAACGCTTTGTTGGTAGAGAGTGGCACATCGGCACCGCTGCCATACTATGTGATTATCGTAGATGAGTTAGCAGACTTAATGATGGTTGCAGCCAATGATGTCGAAGATTCAATCTGCCGTCTTGCTCAGATGGCTCGGGCAGCTGGCATTCACTTAATTATTGCAACGCAACGTCCGTCTGTTGATGTTATTACAGGCGTTATCAAGGCCAACATTCCTTCCCGTATTGCTTTTGGCGTATCGTCGCAAGTAGATTCACGGACGATTTTGGATATGGTTGGCGCTGAGAAGCTCTTAGGCCGAGGTGATATGCTTTATTTGCCAGTGGGTGCATCTAAGCCAGTTCGTGTTCAAGGCGCATTCCTTTCCGATGGAGAGGTTGAACAGGTTGTAGGCTTCGTTCGTACACAAGAACAAGCCAACTATCGCGAGGAACTAGTGCCACAGGTTGAGGAAATGCCGGAGCAGCAGAATGAATTTGAGGACGAGCTATACGATCAAGCTGTTCAAATTGTGTTAGAAGCGAAGCAAGCTTCCGTTTCACTGCTTCAACGGCGTATGAGAGTCGGCTATACACGTGCGGCCAGACTTGTCGATGCCATGGAAGCCAAAGGGGTTGTAGGCCCCTACGAAGGCAGTAAACCGCGTGAAGTACTTCTTTCCCTTGAACAGTATCATCATAATCGGATTAGCTCCTAATCCAATTAGACAAACACTCTCCGATGGAGAGTGTTTTTATTTGCATAATCATTGACTCGCTTTCTCATAATAAGCAAGAAAAGGCTGTAATTTGAAAAGTGAGGTTGAGAAGGGGAATGAATAAACGACTAATTGTCATTACATTTTGTATCGTCTTTGTCTTGGTAGTTTCTTTTCAATTGAAGGGAAGGTTTAATCCGCCTGTTGAAGAAACGTTTAGTAAGAATGAAGTGCGCTATGGTGCCACTGGTTCAGATGTGAATGAACTTCAAGGCAGATTGAAATTCATCGGCTTTTATAACGGCAGTATAGATGGCGACTATGGCTATAAGACCTTAACAGCCGTGAAACGATTCCAAGGTGAATTTGGGATGAAGGTGGATGGCATTGTTGGCCCTAAAACCAAGCTGAAACTTTGGGAAGCAACGAAGAACTGGAGACCTACAGCACCTGAGACAGCTTCAAATAATCAAGGTGGGAATAATCAAGCAACTGAAGGTGCAGATCAGAAGCCCGCTAATCTAACTCCCTCTAATAATCTTGGATATTCCGATCAAGATATTAATCTAATGGCCAATGCGGTAAATGGAGAAGCACGTGGTGAGCCTTATGTTGGACAAGTCGCTGTAGCAGCTGTGATTTTAAATCGCGTAAAATCGGCCAGTTTTCCGAATACAATCTCTGGTGTTATCTTTCAGCCTGGTGCTTTCACAGCCGTAGCCGATGGCCAGATTTGGTTAACACCAAATGAATCATCGAAAAAAGCGGTTAAGGACGCTTTAAATGGATGGGACCCGACTGGAGGATGTATTTACTACTTCAATCCAGCAACGGCTACGTCCAAATGGATTTGGACTAGAAAGCAAGTTAAAAATATCGGTAAACATATTTTCTGTGTTTAATTTAGGATTGGACAAGGAGAAGGAACCAGCATTGGTTGCTTCTCCTCTTCGTATAGGAATATAATGGATTTATTACACGGACATAGAAGGGAGACTGACCTTTGAAGCCTAATCAATTTGAGCGCAGCACTTGGAAGCATATCCGAATGCATGTTTTGCCGACAGACCGTTTCAAAACATTTGCTATTTCCGTATACATAGGCCGTCAATTAGATGAGGAGACGGTCACGAGTACCGCACTTACACCATTTATCCTTCGGAGGGGTACTGAACTGCGTCCTGAGACGAAGCAATTTCGAGAGTATTTGGATGATTTGTACGGTGCTGGTTTCGGGTTTGATATTTATAAGCGCGGTGATTACCAAATCGTTCAGTTACGAATGGACATCATTAATGATCGCTTCGTGAAATCAGCTGACTCCTTACTGAAGCAGGGGCTTAATTTTGTTGGTGAGACGTTAACGCGTCCAGCATTAGAAGATCAGCATTTTCGCACCAAATATGTAGATGCAGAAAAGCAAACCCTTCGTAAACGAATTGAATCCGTCATCAACGATAAAATCCGCTATGCTGCTGAGCGTTGTATGGAAGAGATGTGTAGTGGTGAGCCTTATCGACTTCATCCTTTAGGTAAAATTGAAGACCTTGACGGAATGAATCCGCAGCAACTTTACGAACAATATAAAGAGTGGCTTCAAACATCACCAATGGACATTTATGTCGTGGGGAACACAACGCTTAGTGAAGTAGAAGAAATTGTGAAGCAATCCTTCACGATCGAGCGAAGTGCTGATGTGAGTTATGTCACATCGGCGCCGCGCGGCCTTATTGGCGATGTGAAAACAATCGTTGAACGTTTAGATGTTAATCAAGGCAAGTTGAATATGGGACTACGCACGAACATTTCTTACAGCGATGATCAATACCCAGTTGCACTCATGTATAACGGGGTTCTGGGTGGATATCCGCATTCCAAACTATTTACGAATGTTCGTGAGAAAGCGAGTCTCGCGTATTATGCTTCTTCTCGTTTTGATGGACATAAAGGTATTCTAACGATTCAATCGGGTATCGAGATGGCCAACTATGAGAAAGCCGTTGACATCATACGTAAACAACTGAAAGCGATGGAACAAGGGGAAATAACCGATATTGAATGGAGTCAAACCAGAGCCATGATCTCCAATCAATTACGTGAGATACAAGACTCCGCGTTTGAGTTGATCTCGTTTGATTTTAATGCCATATTGTCTGGCAAAGAACGAACCGTTTCAGGCTTGATTTCAGCTGTCGAGCAAGTTGACATTCCTGCCATTGCAGAAGCGGCCAAACGAGTTCAATTGGACACGATATACTTTTTACGGGATCAGAAGGGGGAGTAGACCATGCAGAGTATTCCATATCCACATCTCGGTGAAACCATTTATCATGAAAAGCTTGGTAATGGGCTGCATGTGTTTGTGTTACCCAAAGAAGGTTTCCAGAAAACGTATGCAACCTTTACAACCCAATATGGCTCTATCGACAACCATTTTCAAGTGCAAGGCAAAGAAGCCGTCCGTGTGCCTGATGGCATTGCGCATTTCTTAGAGCACAAAATGTTTGAAGAACCAGAAGGTGACATTTTTGCAACGTTCGCTACGAATGGTGCATCGGCCAATGCCTTTACAAGCTTTGATCGGACGGCCTATTTATTCTCATCGACAGATCGCTATTTAGAAAACTTAACGACATTAATTAATTTCGTGCAAAACCCATATTTTACAGATGAGAATGTGGAAAAGGAAAAAGGGATTATCGGGCAAGAAATAAAAATGTACGAGGATAACGCCGACTGGAGAAGTTATTACGGCTTAATTGAATCCTTGTATGCCAAGCATCCTATCCATATTGATATTGCGGGAACTGTTGCGTCTATTGCCGAAATTACCAAGGAAACCTTATATGAATGTTATTACACGTTCTATCATCCAAGCAATATGAGTTTGTTCGTTGTCGGGGGAGTAGATCCGCAAGAGGTTATTTCCTTAGTAAAAGAAAATCAAGCAGCCAAAACCTTTCCGCCGCAAGGTGATATCCAAAGGTTTTTCCCTGAAGAGCCCGTTGATGTCAAGGAAGCGCGCAGGCTTATGTTACTTCCGGTTTCTTTACCGAAATGCTTAATGGGGTTTAAGGAAGCCGCCCCATCGGTCACGGGTAAGCCCTTACTAGTAAGAGAGTTGACGACGAAATTAATGTTAGATATCCTATTTAGTTCCAGTTCGGATATTTATCAATTGCTTTATGATGATCAGCTTATCTCTGATAATTTTGGTCATGAGTATAACTGCAGTGACGGCTATGCCTTTTCCATTGTTGGGGGAGATACCAAGGACCCTGATCAGCTGATCGCTAGAATTCGTGAAGAAGTTGAAAAAAGAAAAGGAGCTGGACTCGATGAGGTTACGTTTGAACGTAGCCGGAAGAAAAAAATTGGTAGTTTCCTACGCATGATGAATTCACCTGAATCGATTGCTAATGAATACACGAAATATCGATTTAAAGGGATTGACCTCTTTGATATTTTGCCGGTATATGAGCAGCTAACCCTAGAAGATGTGAATCGTCGATTCCGGGAGCATTTTGATTGGAGTAAGCTGGCTGTTTCCATCGTACAGAGTCGTGAACCATCGTGAATGCTGTAAAGCCCTTTAGTGAACAAACTGTGCTTATTACGGGAGCTAGCAGAGGTATCGGAGCTGCAATTGCGCAGCGTTTCGCCGCGGTAGGCATGCAGATTGTCATTCATTATCGCGATTCACATGAAGCAGCCAATGAAATTGCCCGATCTTGCATGAAGCAAGGGGCAAAAGTATTAACAGTATCTGCGGATATTCAATCGCATGAGCAGATTCTCAAAATGAGAGATAAGCTGGAGCAAATGAATATGATACCAGACATTGTCGTGAATAATGCAGGTATATCCCATTATGGGATGCTTTCTGATGTAAGTGAAGATGACTGGGATCGTGTGATGAATGTCAATTTGAAGGGCTCCTTTCTTTGTACACAAGCGTTCATGGCAGCTATGGTTAGGCAAAAATACGGACGCATTATCAATGTCTCTTCGATTTGGGGGATATCAGGCGCTTCATGCGAGGTTTTATATTCAACAGCCAAGGGTGGGTTAAATGCCTTCACGAAGGCTCTGGCAAAAGAACTTGCTCCATCAGGTGTTACGGTGAATGCCGTAGCGCCTGGAGCAGTTCAGACGGATATGATGGCTGGCTTTCAGACAGAAGAAATCGATGCCATTACCAATGAAATTCCCGTTGGTCGGCTTGCTTCTCCGCATGAAGTGGCGTCACTTGTTTATTTTCTGGCCTTGCCTGAATCTGGCTATATTACCGGTCAAATCATCTCTCCAAATGGAGGCTGGCTTACTTAATGACAAGTCGTTAGTGGTAAAGAAGTCCACGCATAATTCCTTTTTGAGAAGCGCATATTACGTATGTAATGACCATTTCTCATAACTCAAAGGAGGCTTCTTACAATGGCTACTGTACTTAAGGTGTTCGACAAATGGAAAGAATTTTTGGCTGAACGCGTGAGTCAGGCTGGACATGCGGGGATGAGTGATGAAACCATCTCAAAGCTCGCTTTTCAAATTGGGGAGTTTTTGGCAGACAAGGTTGACCCTCAAAATGAGCAAGAACGAGTTCTCAAAGAGTTGTGGGATGCAGGGGATGAGCAGGAAAAGCATGCGCTTGCCCGTCTCATGGTAAAATTAGTAGACAAAGGTTAATAACCGTTTTACAATTCAATAGGGTATGTTGTGAAAGCCTCCTCTTTCGGAGGCTTTTGCATGCTTTATAAGCTGGAAAGGAATTATCACTGTATGCATAAGAAAAGTTTCTTACTCATTTTAATTCTATTATCTTCTTTAGTTGCTGGGTGCGGTAATCGTGGGATTCCCGTCATTAAACAAGAGCTGCTTGATCAGAAATTGTCCGTATTAATGCTATCGAGTGTGAGTTTAACGGATTCAGCGAAGACTGCTTTAGGACAAACACTTAAGAGTTGGCAAGATGCAAACTCTATCGCATATGATTGGGTGAAAGATTTGAATGCACTGGATGATGGTGTGGTTTCAAAACTGAAAACGAAATCATATGACTACATATATGTTGTTGGAAACGAACTGTTCCCTTCCGCAAATGAAACCATGATGTTAGGGCTTTCTTCGAGTAAATGGACCTTTGTACAAAGTCAGCCATTTGTGGAGGGCAAAGCAAATGCAGTGAATGAGCAGGCTTCCGTACTCCAAGTGGATACGCAACAGATGGAAACAATGAAAAACAAAGGTATTCAGGATCTCCTATATCAAAACGTAGCAATTGAATGGGTGACACGAAGTGACCGTCCAATTCCATCTGCGTGGGCTCCGTCAGAAGAAGCAGATCACATTGTATTATTGGATAACCCTCAGTGGTTTCAGCAATTAACATTTCAAATGAATCAACATCGTGCATCGTGGGTTATTTTTTACAGCCCCGTGGATGAAGCGCAACTGCAGAAAACGAAATCCCTAGGGGTGTCAGTTATGGACTTTTCGGGTGCATTAACAGCTGATCTCAATTGGACACAAATATTTGATAACCGACTTGTTATAATGAAATCGCACGCTTGGCAGAAAGGTATTCAAAATTACAATATACAAGAGCTAAAAGAACTAAAAATGAAATAATGTCGTTGTTCTTAGTTTTAGAGAAGGATTTTGACGGAATTTGTAGAAATTAATTAAAGGAACATCAAAAGTAAGTTCATGTACAGATATGTGTGACAGAGATGATGATGAGGTGGAAGAATTGGACGTTAAAGAATGGTATATGGAATACAAAATTCACAAGAACCGTCCCGGTTTATTAGGTGATATAGCTTCATTGATGGGGATGCTGGATATTAACATTGTGACGATTAATGGGGTTGAAGATCGCACTCGCGGCATGCTGCTTCAAACAAATGATGAAGAAAAAATTGATTTAATGGGTAAAATGTTGAGAAAAGTAGATAATATTACTATTACTGCATTGAGACCGCCTAAATTAGTTGATATTTTGGCTGTTCGTCACGGCAGATATATTGAACGCGATTCCGACGATCGCAAAACATTTCGCTTTACGCGAGACGAGCTAGGCTTGTTAGTTGACTTTCTTGGAGAAATTTTCAAGCGTGAAGGTAATCAAGTCGTTGGACTTCGCGGCATGCCACGAGTTGGTAAAACAGAGTCGATTATCGCTGGCAGCGTTTGTGCGAACAAACGTTGGACTTTCGTTTCCTCAACATTATTAAGACAAACCGTTCGCAGCCAACTTTCCGAGGATGAAATGGCTCCAAACAATGTATATATCATTGATGGAATTGTCTCTACTATTCGTTCAAATGAGAAGCACTACAGCCTCTTACAAGATATTATGGGTCTGCCTTCAACGAAGGTTATTGAGCATCCAGACATTTTTATTCGTGAATCGGAATACACCTATAATCACTTTGATTATATCATTGAGCTTCGGAATAGCCCGGATGAAGAAATTAACTATGATTCATTTACGTATACTTCCGAACCTTTTTGATCGTTCAAACGTCAATAACAGGATTCATAATTCCTTCGGGGAGGTGACCATATGTCTGACTTAGGTTATATTTTGCGCAAAACACGACAGGAAAAAAAGATCTCACTGGATGATCTTCAGGAAGTAACGAAGATCCGCAAACGCTATCTAGAAGCCATTGAAGAAGGAAACTACAAGGTGTTGCCTGGAAGTTTCTATGTCAGGGCTTTTATTAAAAGCTATGCGGAAGCTTTGGGGCTTGATCCGAATGAAGTTCTGAACATGTACCAGTCAACTCTTCCTGCCCCTACGATTGAGAAGCCTGTTGTCGAAGCCATTCGCAAAAATAGATCAAGCGTTCGTAATACAGAGAAGATGAGCCGCTGGGCTTCCAGTCTTATGTTTGTCTGTTTTATTCTTCTAATATTTGGGATCGTGTATTATTATACATATAAGAATTATAAGGGAACGCCTGCAGATGAGCAGCCAACGCAATCACAAGCGCCTCGGATCACAGACTCGACGAATCCTTCGCCGAGCTCATCCGTCAATGCTACGGGGGATGGTAAAGCGGCAGTTCTTGCTACACCAACACCGACACCAACTCCGACGCCTACGCCGCCAGCGGTGCAGGTTAAATTCAGCTCTAATGAAAAAGGTGTAGATAATTACATCATTACCGGAAGTCCGAATCTAAATATTCAATTTAAGATTACGGGTTCATGTTGGATAGCTGTTAATGCACTGACGCCTGAGGGCGAAAAGGGAGCATTGCTAAGACAGAAGCTGTATAATGTCGGCGATACGGATACATTTGATTTAACTAGCTCTGCTTACTTGAATGTTGGCGCAGCCAGCGCGTTACAGCTCATGGTCAATGGAACACTTGTCCCTGTAGGAGATACGCCTAACCCGAAGCGAGTACAGCTGAACTTGCAAAAAAGCTAGCAATTTGGCAGTTCCTGCGCTTTCCCGGGTAATGAAAATCGGTTGATAGGAAATATTCGAAGCCATATGGCGGTAGGATATTTCTTTTTTTATGCGTTCTTGCTATAATGCTAATGTAATTTGATGGAAGGGATGTTGGAATGTAGATGAGTACAGAGAGTTCATTCGATATTGTGTCCAAAGTGGATATGCAAGAACTAAACAACGCGATTCAACAAGCGGAGAAAGAGATTTTGACCCGCTTTGATTTTAAAGGAAGCAAAAGCAGTATCAAATTGGATAAGGATCAGCTTGTCGTCACATCGGATGATGAGTTTAAGCTCCAGAACGTTCTAGATATTATGCATGCAAAAATGACTAAACGGGGAATCTCGATTAAAAATCTAGAGTATTCCAAAGTTGAGCCAGCCGCTGGTTCTACGGTAAGACAGAAAATTAGCATGAAGCAAGGTGTCGATCAAGACAATTCGAAGAAAATTAACATATTAATTCGTGATTCCAAGTTGAAGGTTAAAACTCAAATCCAAGGCGATCAAATTCGTGTAACAGGCAAGAGCCGCGACGATTTACAAGCCGTAATTGCGCTACTTCGCAAAGCGGATATCCCTTTGGATTTGCAGTTTGTTAATATGAAATAAACGGGTAAAAGATTATATGAAGCAGAAAACCCCTTGGATGCAGGGGGTTTTTACATTTTGACACCCTATTGGGCTTGTATTATACTGGTAGGGAGTGTTTTTTAGGACTATTGGAGGTTGTTTCTTTCATGACAGAAAAGGTTAAAGTAGTTACTCTCGGATGTGAGAAGAATTTAGTTGATTCCGAGATTATGTCTGGCTTAATTCATGGCCGTGGTTTTCAACTTGTAGAGAATAAGGAAGATGCCACAGTCATTATCGTGAACACTTGCGGGTTCATTGATGCTGCAAAAGAGGAATCCGTAAATACAATTTTGGATATGGCAGAACTGAAACAAACAGCGAATCTAAAGGCACTTATTGTTTCAGGCTGTTTAACTCAACGATACAAAAAGCAGTTGATGGAAGAAATGCCTGAGATTGATGGCATTGTTGGTACGGGTGATTTTGATAAAATTAATCACATTGTAGACGAAGCGCTCAGAGGAAAGAAACCGGTTCTAGTAGGAAATCCGGTATTTAACTATGACGCGGACCTGCCTAGATTGATGACCACACCTCGTTATACGGCCTATGTGAAAATTGCTGAAGGCTGCGATAACGCATGCACATTCTGCTCCATTCCAATTATGCGTGGCAGCTTCAAAAGCAGAAGTATGGAATCCATCGTAGCTGAAGTTGCTAACCTTGCTTCACAAGGTGTGAAAGAAATCAGTTTGATCGCGCAAGATTCTACAAACTACGGAACAGATCTTTATGATGGCTTCATGCTTCCTACTTTGTTGAACAAAGTAAGTGAAGTTGAAGGCATTGAATGGGTGCGTCTACATTATGCATACCCAGGCTTCTTCAGTGATGAACTGATTGAAGTGATGGCTACGAATCCTAAAGTATGCAAATACATTGATATGCCTTTGCAACACAGTGAAGATTCGATTCTTAAACGGATGCGTAGACCAGGTCGCCAGAAAGATACACGCGAACTCGTTCGCAAAATTCGTGAATCTATTCCGGATGTTGCCCTACGTACGTCTCTTATTGTCGGTTTCCCAGGCGAAACAGAACAAGATTTTGAGAATTTAAAACAATTTGTGCGTGACGTTCAATTTGATCGTCTTGGTGTGTTTGCTTACTCCAAAGAAGATGATACACCTGCAGCAAGACTGCCGGATCAAGTGCCAGATGATGTTAAAGAATATCGTGCGAATGCCATTATGGAAATTCAACGTGAAATTTCGAATATCCGCGGCGGTCGCCGAATCGGACAAGAAATTGACGTGCTAATTGAAAGATATGATGGCAGAAGCGATGTATATATTGGCCGTTCCCAATTCGATGCACCAGAAATTGATGGTGAAGTGTTCGTATCGAATGCGAAATTGAATATCGGAGAGCTTGCCAAAGTCCGTATTACCCACTCCTATGAGTTTGACTTATCTGGGGAGGTAATTGCATGAACTTAGCTAACCGCATCACCGTAGCGAGAATTTTATTAGTACCCATCATCATGTTTTTTCTGTTGATTAAGGTAAAATTTCCTCAAATACGGATAGAGGAGTTTAGCATAACGTATAATCAAATTATTGCTGCTTTAATTTTTATTATTGCTGCTAGTACAGATAGTTTGGATGGTTACATTGCAAGGAAACGTAATCTTGTCACGAATTTAGGCAAGCTGCTTGATCCATTAGCGGACAAACTGCTTGTTACTGCTGTACTTGTTTCATTAGTAGAAATGGATAAAGTAGATGCTTGGATCGTTATTGTCATTATTAGCAGAGAGTGGGCAGTTACTGGACTTCGTCAAATTGCACTCTTAGAGGGTACTGTCATGGCGGCTAGCAAATGGGGTAAGGCGAAGACGGCTGCTCAAATTACAGCTATCATCGCTCTTCTTATTAATAATTTTCCATTTACGTTTCTAGATTTTCGCTTTGATGTCATAGCTAGTTGGGCAGCTGCAATTATTACCGTTTATTCAGGTGTGGAATATTTTGTGAAAAACAAACATGTCATCGATTTTTCGGAAAAGTCATAATAAGGCGACTTATTATTGGTTATTTCTAAGGACAATACAACCAACCTCTAAACGCGGTCGATCTTCACTGAACGATCACGCTAGAGGTTTTCTCATTTTAAGGAGGATTCGGTAGATGAAAGCAGAAATCATTGCGGTAGGAACTGAATTGTTACTTGGACAAATAGTGAATACGAATGCACAATTTTTATCGAGGGAATGTGCTGCACACGGCATTGATATTTACTTTCAAACGGTCGTCGGGGACAATGAACAGCGCTTATTAAACAGCTTGAAATTGGCTGCATCGAGAGCAGATGTTGTGATTTGTACGGGAGGACTCGGGCCTACGCAAGATGATCTGACCAAAGATGTATTAGCAGCATTTACGGGGCGTAATTTAATCATTCACGAACCCTCCATGGAGGCAATCACAACAATGTTTTCCTCACGAGGAATTCATATGGTAGAGAGTAATCGCCGTCAAGCCCTTATGCTAGAAGGTAGTGATCCCTTACATAATGATACAGGTTTAGCAGTAGGTAATGCACTCACATTCGAGGGTACTCATTTCGTTTTACTTCCAGGCCCACCTAAGGAAATGAAGCCGATGTTTACCAATTATGCTGTACCATGGCTTAAATCCTGGATGACAGATGAAGTTCCTTTATATTCGAAAATGTTGAAGTTTGCAGGCATTGGAGAGTCTAATTTGGAGCATCTGTTATTGGATTTAATTCAAGCTCAATCTGACCCTACAATTGCACCCTATGCCAAAGAGGGTGAGGTCACCATACGTTTAACAACGCGTGCACATACAGCTATAGAAGGCGAACAGAAATTACAAGCGACGAAAGCTGAAATTACGAATCGACTAGGAGAGTATCTCTACGCGGATCAAGATGTTCCGATCGAAACGATCGTCTTACAGTTGCTGGGTTCGAACAAGATGACACTTGCAGTGGCTGAGAGCTGTACAGGTGGTTTGTTAAGTGACTTAATAACGGCTGTACCGGGTAGTTCTCAATCTTTTCTAGGTGGAATTATCGTTTACTCAAACGCATTAAAACATAAGCTGCTTGGGGTACCGATGGATGTTTTGGAGGGAGAAGGTGCCCCAGGTGCTGTAAGCAGCGAGACAGCCATCATTTTAGCCGAACAGTTGCTTGTTAGGACTGGTAGCGACTTTGGGATTTCGGTGACCGGAGTGGCAGGTCCAAGCCCATCTGAAGGGAAGCCTGTAGGTCTTGTTTATGTTGGATTGGCACAAAAGCATGCGAAGACCGAAGTGTTTACTTTGCAGTTATCTGGCAATAGAGAGTTTATTAAACAACGAGCTGCTAAACATGCACTCTATCAATTGTGGAAACAGTTGAAAGAAAGCTAGAAATCTACTATAATCAAAATAGTGTAACGGAAGAACCGTAGCAAAGCGATAACTTTGTTACGGTTTTTTGTTTGTTCGCAATAAAAACGAATGTATGTTCGAAAAAATGCTTGGCAAACATGCCAAAACAAGTTATCATATACCTATAATGATAGAAGGAAGTGGTCGTTTTGTCAGATCGTCGTGCCGCACTTGATAATGCATTACGTCAAATTGAGAAACAGTTCGGAAAAGGCTCCATCATGAAGCTTGGAGAATCTACTCATATGCAAGTTGAAACGATCTCATCGGGTGCACTTGCCCTTGATATCGCGCTTGGAATAGGTGGATTTCCACGTGGAAGAATTATTGAAGTGTACGGCCCAGAGTCATCAGGTAAAACAACCGTTGCTCTACACGCTATTGCCGAAGTTCAAAGAGTGGGCGGACAAGCTGCCTTTATTGATGCGGAGCATGCGTTGGATCCTTCATATGCAAGTAAGCTTGGTATTAATATAGATGAACTTTTGCTTTCCCAACCAGATACAGGTGAGCAAGCACTCGAGATCGCGGAAGCACTTGTGCGCAGTGGCGCGGTAGATATTATTGTTATCGATTCCGTAGCAGCACTTGTACCAAAAGCGGAAATTGAAGGTGACATGGGGGATTCACACGTAGGTCTTCAAGCACGTTTGATGTCACAAGCTCTTCGTAAGCTGTCTGGTGCAATTAACAAATCCAAAGTTATCGCTATTTTCATCAATCAATTGCGTGAGAAGGTTGGCGTTATGTTTGGTAACCCTGAGACAACTCCGGGTGGTCGTGCCCTGAAGTTCTACTCTTCCGTTCGTTTGGATGTTCGTCGTATTGAGACAATCAAACAAGGGAATGACATGGTTGGTAACCGCACGAGAATTAAGGTCGTTAAGAATAAAGTAGCACCTCCGTTCAAACAAGCGGAAGTTGATATCATGTACGGCGAGGGAATCTCACGTGAAGGTAGTATTATTGATATCGGAACTGAGCTAGATATCGTGAATAAGAGCGGAGCTTGGTATTCGTATGAGGGAGAACGTCTAGGTCAGGGTCGTGAGAACGCAAAGCAATTCTTGAAAGATAACAAAGCGATCTCGGAAACAATTGAACTTAGAATTAGAGAAAACAGCAACTTGATCAAAGTAGTTGGTCCAAATACGGATGAAGAAGAAGATGAGTTGGAAACAGCTTTTGAATAAGTTTGAAGTATAGGACGGATGAAGCACCTTAACCTTGTGTTGGGGTGCTTTTTCTCCATTATTGGGGGTTTATAGAAATGAATCACGAAGAGGAACTAATACAGCAATTACAAGTGATAACCAAGGTAGAGAAGCAAAAACAAGGAAGGCATCGCTATAACATTTTTCTAAATGAGGAGTACGCATTTTCTGTACATGAGGATATTTTGATCAAGCATCGCTTGAACAAAGGTGAATCCTTATATCAACAAGCGATTGAAGCTATCATATTAGATGAAGAGCGGAATTTGGCTTATGTAAAGGCTCTTCATATGGTTGGAAGACGTCCTCATTCTCTATCAGAGGTAAAACGAAAACTGAAAGAAAAAGGATTCGAAGCACAAATAATTGAATGGGTTAGTGAGAAGCTTGTTGAAAACAAGTATATCAATGATGAAGAATTTGCGAAGATGTGGACAGACAATCGCGTGATTTCACAACGTAAAGGGCGTAACTTGATTCGACAAGAACTTCAGCAAAAAGGGATTCATCAAGATGTTGTTAAGAGTACGATGGATGCCATAAATCCCGAAGATGAGTATGTGGGAGCATTGAAAATTGCCAGAACCAAATGGAAGCAAACGTCAGGCAAGACGATGGATAGAAAGCGGAAGACTGCGGCATTTCTAATGCGAAGAGGTTATACAGGCGCTGTTGTGACTAAGGTCTTAGGGTTAATAAGCAGTGAATCCAGTGAAGAGGAGATAGAGTTTATAGAAGATGAATTCCAAGATATTTAATGTCGTTAATTAATTGTACATTTACTTAATGCTATTAACTATTTGAAGATCCGTTTTAGTCCTAAATGATCAACTCTTGGACATTCGCTTGACAAGCTTCTTCGACAAAAGATAAAATAACAGTGTATATTTTCATAATGTATTCAAAATCATACTAATTTCATTGATTTTGAGAGGGCAGATGTAAAAACCGCCAATTTTTACACTGTTGATTATGGATTATTAGCACTATAGTGCCCTAACGCACTGTGCGCATTCATTTAAAAGCCATACTCTTACTTTGCTGAGGGTATGTATGACTAGTCAAACAATTAAATCGGATTAAAAAACCGAAGGTACCCCAGGCTAACAACTTGGAGAAACCAACGAGGAGGTGAACAAGATGACTGCCATCTGGATCACGATCATTCTCGTTGTTGGAGCTGCATGCTTAGGGATTGGTTATTTTATCCGTAAATCTCTTGCAGAAGCGAAAATTTCCAGTGCTGAAACAGCCGCTGAGCAGATAAGAGAATCTGCCAAAAAGGAAGCAGAAGCACTGAAAAAAGAAACGGTTCTGGAAGCAAAGGACGAAGTGCACAAGCTAAGGTCCGAAGCTGAAAAAGACATTCGTGAACGTCGGAATGAAATTCAACGACAAGAAAGACGATTGTTGCAAAAAGAGGAATCGCTGGATAAAAAATTAGAATCTCTCGAGCGTAAAGAAGAGTTAGTTGCCAACAAAGAGAAGCGTATCGAAGATACACAAACACAGATTGATCAGCTTTATAAAAGCCAAGTTTCCGAATTGGAACGAATTTCTGGTCTTACAATGGAAGAAGCTAAGAGCATTATTCTTACTAATGTAGAGCAAGAAGTTCGTCATGAAACTGCGCAACTAATCAAAGAGATTGAACAACAGGCCAAAGAAGAAGGCGATAAGAAAGCACGTGAGATCATCACACTTGCTATTCAGCGTTGTGCGGCGGATCACGTAGCTGAGACTACGGTTTCAGTTGTCTCGTTGCCTAATGAAGAAATGAAAGGCCGCATTATTGGTCGTGAAGGTAGAAATATTCGTGCCTTGGAAACATTGACGGGTATTGACCTCATTATTGATGATACGCCTGAAGCAGTAATTCTTTCAGGTTTTGACCCAATCCGTCGTGAAATTGCTCGTACATCACTTGAAAAACTTGTGGCGGATGGACGTATTCATCCAGCACGTATCGAAGAGATGGTTGAGAAGTCCCGTAAAGAAGTGGACGAACGTATCCGCGAATATGGGGAGCAAGCGACGTTTGAAGTTGGGGTACACGGTTTGCATCCTGACTTGATCAAAATTTTGGGGCGCCTGAAGTTCAGAACAAGTTACGGACAGAACGTGTTGAAACATTCTATGGAAGTAGCGTATCTGGCTGGTTTAATGGCCGGGGAGCTCGGGGTAGACGTAACTTTGGCGAAACGTGCCGGGCTGCTTCATGACATTGGTAAAGCGTTAGACCATGAAGTTGAAGGGTCTCACGTTGAAATCGGTGTTGAGATAGGTAAGAAATACAAAGAGCATCCTATCGTTATTAATAGTATTGCTTCGCATCACGGTGACGTGGAAGCAACTTCTGTTATTGCCATGCTAGTAGGGGCTGCAGACGCATTGTCCGCAGCGAGACCAGGTGCTCGTAGAGAAACGCTCGAAACGTATATCAAACGTCTTGAGAAGCTGGAAGAGATTTCAGAGTCGTTTGAGGGTGTTGAGAAATCATACGCCATTCAAGCAGGCCGTGAAGTTCGCGTTATGGTGCAACCAGAGAAAGTGGATGACACCGAAGCGTTCCGTTTAGCCCGTGATATTACGAAGAAAATCGAGGGTGAACTCGATTATCCAGGACATATTAAGGTTACGGTCATTCGTGAAACAAGAGCAGTTGAATACGCTAAATAAGATATTAATGCGAAAAGTGGCTATTATAGCCACTTTTCCTTATTTTCAAGGCCGAGTGTCAACTTCAAGAGTTGCTAGCTAGACTAAATTCGGTCATAAAGGAGCTTGTCTTAAGTTATGAAAATTGTATTTATCGGTGACATTGTAGGTTCTGTTGGTAGAAAAGCATTGAAGAATATCATGCCAAGGCTAAAACAATTACATCCACATGCTGTTTTTATTGCAAATGGTGAGAACGCGGCAGCGGGCAAGGGAATTACAGCAGCAATTGCGAAAGAGATATATGAAATGGGTATTCTGGCGATTACGATGGGCAACCACACGTGGGATCAGAAGGAGATTTTCGATTTCATAGATCGTGATGAGAAAATGGTTCGTCCTGCAAACTTCCCTCCTGGGACACCTGGAAGAGGTCATACAACTATTAAAGTTAAGGATCAGGAGCTTCTCATAATTAATTTACAGGGACGCACATTCTTGCCTCCAATCGATTGCCCTTTCCGCAAGGTGGATGAAATTCTTGAAGGGGATAAGAAAAAACATAAATTTGTATTTGTCGATTTTCATGCAGAAGCAACATCCGAGAAAATCGCGATGGGTTGGCACTTGGATGGTAAGGTTTCTGCAGTCGTAGGAACGCATACACATGTGCAAACGAATGATAACCGTGTATTGCCTCAAGGTACAGCGTATGTGACCGATGTGGGAATGGTAGGGCCTCGTGATGGCATTTTAGGGGTTGAGCGAAACGCAGTACTTCAGAAGTTTAAAACTCAGCTTCCTGTGCGCTTTGTAACGGATGAAGGGAAATGGCATTTCCATGCCGTTGTGATTGAACTAAACGATCAGACTGGATTGGCTAAAGGGATCAACCTGATTCGATATGATGAAGATCAAGTATTCATGGATTAATAGCTCTCACGATGGTGCCATGATTTAAACTGGATGAATTAGCATGTTTAGTTAATCTTGCGAATATGATGGGTATTGGAAGCTATCCATCATTTCCGAGGAGGTACTATTCATGGATGTATTAAAAGTTTCAGCAAAATCCAATCCAAACTCCGTTGCAGGTGCATTGGCAGGCGTATTGCGCGAGCGTGGAGCCGCTGAGCTTCAAGCGATAGGTGCAGGTGCGTTGAACCAAGCCATTAAAGCAGTAGCTATCGCAAGAGGATTTGTGGCGCCTAGTGGAGTCGACTTAATTTGTGTACCAGCCTTCACGGATATCGTTATTGATGGGGAGGACCGGACAGCGATTAAATTGATTGTCGAGCCTCGGTAGACGGCAAGGCACTCTGTATAAGAGTTGACTTTCAGGACTTGACAGCAGGATAAAACTAAACGTTATCAAAGTACTTATGAAACCTCTGTATAGAGGTTTTTGTGCTGTTTAGACATATAATGCATATGGGTCAGGAGGCTGTTATGGGATGAAAATTGTAGATGGACATTGTGACGCGTTAACGAAGCTATATATGAATGCCAAGCTCGACTTCAATAAAGAAGAGTTGGAATTGGATGTCAGTTATCCCAAGCTTCTGCAGGGTGGTGTGAAGGTACAATATTTTGCAATGTACTTATCAGAATCGATCCAGAACCCAAGCTTTGATCATATTTTGCAAATGGTGGATGTGTTTCACCGGAAAATCACAAGTCATCCCCATATGAGATTCATTCGTTCTACTACAGATTGGTTAGCATTGGAGAAAACCGAACAGGTTGGGGCTATTTTGACATTAGAAGGCATGGATGCTCTCGTGGGAAATTTGACGCATTTAAGAATTCTCTATCACTTAGGTGTTCGTTGCGCAGGACTGACTTGGAACTATGCAAATTGGGCTGCAGACGGCGTAATGGAGCCGAGAAATGGCGGATTTACTAAAAAAGGAATGCTGATGTTAAAAGAAATAGAAACTATGGGTATAATAGTCGATGTGTCTCATCTATCTGTAGCGGCATTCTGGGAGCTTATTGCTTTGTATAAGAAACCATTTATTGCATCGCATTCTAACGCCTATCACATATGTCCTCATCCAAGAAATTTATCAGATGATCAAATTAAAGCTATCATACAGTGTAAAGGATTGATGGGGATTACGTTCGTTCCTTACTTTCTGGAAAACTCGAAAACGACTGTTGAGATCTCATCGATCTTAAAGCATATTGATCATATCTGTGCATTAGGCGGAGAGTCGCATCTTGGTTTTGGTTCGGATTTTGATGGGATCGAGCAATGGGTGAAAGATTTACGACATGTTGGACAATACGGAAATATTATAGAAGCTTTATGTAAAAACTATGCGGAGTCACAAGTAGAGGCTTTTTTGTACGGAAATTGGCGCAATTTCATGTTGGCGAACCTTCCGCAATGATAGTTGGAAATCGATCTAATATTGATATGGATACAATCTAAAAACTCTATCTTTTAGAAACGGTGAAACCTCTTGCAATTTACTCTGTAAAGGCATAGAATTTGTTTGACAAGTGAAAGAAATTTTTTATTGCATCATCTTAAATTACTACACAATCAGCTTCAAATTTTCTTCATGCAGCTACAATTAAAAGGAGTGGACGTACGGTGATTAGTCAGTTATCTTGGAAAATCGGAGGTCAGCAGGGTGAAGGGGTCGAAAGTACAGACCGCATTTTCTCTACTGCATTGAACCGTCTCGGTTACTATTTGTATGGGTACCGTCATTTCTCTTCACGGATTAAGGGGGGACATACAAATAACAAGATTCGCATCAGCACCAAGCCGATTCGCGCAATTTCAGACGACTTAGATATTCTTGTTGCTTTTGACCAAGAAAGTATCGATTTCAACGCACATGAACTTCGCGACAATGGTGTTATCGTTGCGGATGCTAAATTTAACCCTGTTTTACCTGAAGGAATCAAAGCTAGATTGTTCCCTGTACCCATTACTGCAATTGCAGAAGAATTAGGAACATCCCTATTTAAGAACATGGCCGCGTCAGGCGCTTCATGGGCTCTACTTGGCTTGCCGCTTGATGTGTTTAATAAAGCTGTTGAAGAAGAATTTGGCCGTAAAGGCGCAGCTGTTGTTGAGAAGAATATCGAAGCAGTTCGTAAAGGTGCGGAATCCGTACTTGAGCTAGCTGGCGGACCTATTGCTGACTTCCAACTTGAGCCTGCTGACGGACAACAAAAATTGTTCATGATCGGAAACGATGCAATCGCTCTTGGAGCTGTTGCAGCAGGTTGCCGCTTCATGCCTGCATACCCAATCACGCCAGCATCCGAAGTAATGGAATACTTGCAAAAAGTACTTCCTAAATTGGGTGGAACTGTTATCCAAACGGAAGATGAGATCGCAGCATGTACAATGGCAATTGGCGCTAACTACGCTGGTGCTCGTGCATTGACAGCATCTGCGGGTCCTGGTCTTTCCTTGATGATGGAAGCCATTGGTCTAGCTGGTATGACTGAAACACCGGTTGTTATCGTTGATACACAACGTGGTGGTCCAAGTACAGGTCTTCCAACGAAACAAGAGCAATCCGACTTGAACGCAATGGTATATGGTACGCACGGTGAAATCCCAAAAATCGTACTTTCCCCAAGCACAATTGAAGAGTGTTTCTACGATACAATTGAAGCGTTCAACCTTGCTGAGAAGTACCAAGTGCCGGTTATTCTAATGACGGATCTTCAACTTTCACTAGGTAAACAATCCGCAGAGATGTTGGATTACAATCGTATCGTGATTGATCGCGGTGCACTTGTAACAGAAGCTCCTGAACAAGAAGCTAATCAATTGTTTAAACGTTATGAGTTCACTGAGAACGGCGTATCACCACGTGTAATCCCAGGCATTAAGCACGGTATTCACCATGTAACGGGTGTAGAGCATGACCAAACAGGTCGTCCTTCCGAAAGCACTGAAAACCGCCAACGTATGATGGATAAGCGTCTTGAGAAGCTGAAACACATTCAAGTGACAGATGCTATTAAATTCGATGCACCTCATGACAATCCAGATCTTCTGATTATTGGTATGGGTTCAACAGGTGGAACCATTGATGAAGCTAGACGCCGCGTTGAATTGGAAGGTATCAAAACCAACCATGCTACTGTTCGTTTGATTCATCCGTTCCCAGCTGACCAACTTCGCCCGCTTGTTGAAAAAGCGAAACAAGTTATCGTTGTAGAAAACAACGCTACAGGTCAATTAGCAGATCAAATTAAACTGCATGTTGGTCATGCAGATAAAATCAAAAACGTTCTTAAATACAACGGTAACCCATTCTTACCAGCAGAAATCGAACAAAAATGTAAGGAGTTGACTTTAGCATGGCAACATTAAAAGACTTTCGTAACAATGTAAAGCCTAACTGGTGTCCAGGATGCGGAGATTTCTCCGTACAAGCTGCTATTCAACGTGCTTCAGCTAATGTTGGTTTGGAGCCAGAGAACTTAGCAATCGTATCAGGTATCGGATGTTCTGGACGTATTTCTGGTTACATCAATGCATACGGATTCCACGGTATTCACGGGAGATCCCTGCCAATCGCACAAGGCGTGAAAATGGCTAACCGCGATTTGACAGTTATCGCATCTGGTGGAGATGGAGACGGCTTTGCTATTGGTATGGGGCACACTGTTCATGCTATTCGACGTAACATTGACGTTACTTACATTGTAATGGATAACCAAATCTACGGTTTGACGAAAGGTCAAGCATCCCCACGTAGTGCGGAAGGTTTCAAAACGAAAAGTGTACCATCAGGTACAATCGAGTCCGCAATCTCACCATTAGAAATCGCTATGGCTGCTGGAGCTTCTTTCGTAGCACAATCGTTCTCTAGTAACTTGAAACAGTTAACAGCTGTGATTGAAGCTGGTTTGAATCACAAAGGTTTCTCTTTGATCAACGTATTCAGCCCATGTGTAACTTTCAATAAAGTCAACACATATGACTGGTTCAAAGAGAATATCGTAGATTTGGATGAGATTCCAGACTATGATTACACAAATCGTGTGATGGCGATGACGAAAATCATGGAAACGAACTCCATGTTGACGGGTATCATCTACCAAAACAAAGATAAAAAGAGCTACGAGGATTCCATTCCTAGCTTTGCTAAAGAAGGTCTTGCTAAACAAGATCTTAAGCTTTCCGAAGCTGATTTCAGCAAAATGCTTACTGAGTTCAAATAAACAATTTCTTACGAAGGCATACGGTGAAATTCCGTATGCCTTTTTTGCTAGGCGGTAATACTGACAACTATGATGTAATGAGAGGATGATTTTCCACATGCCTATGATACCTATTGGCGTTTCAGCAAGACATATACATCTCTCCCAAACCGATTTAGTTGCGCTATTCGGTGAAGGTTATGAACTTTCGATATTCAAAGAGTTGTCGCAGCCAGGACAATTTGCTGCACAGGAGACTGTAGCTATTGTTGGCCCTAAAGGTCAATTTGATAAAGTGCGGATTCTAGGTCCAATACGGCCACAAACACAAATTGAAGTTTCAAGTACAGATGCCTTTTCATTAGGAATCCATCCGCCAGTGCGTGAGTCGGGAAACATTAAAGACACGCCTGGTTTGCGTGTGATCGGCCCTAATGGTGAAGTTTCCTTAGAGCTTGGGGTCATCGTTGCAGCAAGACATATTCACTTTCATACCTCGGATGCAGAGCAGTGGGGGATTAAGGATAAACAATTGCTTCGGGTCAAATTAAGCGGTGAGCGACCTTTAATTTTCGAGGATGTACTTGCACGTGTTTCCGATCAATTTGCTTTGGACATGCATATTGATACGGATGAGGGCAATGCAGCGGGTGTAAAAAAAGGAGATCAAGCTGAGCTTCTTATTTAAAGTTAATGTCATTAAATAAATGAAAAAACTAATCAAACGAAACTCAAATCCTTTACAGATTCATGTAAAGGATTTTTTTATTAGCAAATATTGCATGAAATTTACGTGATAATGTAACTTTTACTTGTTTTCGGGTATATTCGACATAAACATCTAGAGGCACCATGTAAATCATGTTAAGATGGTTCTCAGGTAATACATATAAGATGGGGTTATTTACCACAACCAGTGGCTCCTTTGGTTAGTAAGTGAATGCCTATAGTTAGGAGACATCATCTTGGAAACCATCGTAAGTACCTATCATTTCCCGCTCGTGATCTTTTCAATTCTTATTGCTATTATCGCATCATTTGTTGCATTGGATCTTGGAACTCGCATTCATAAGGCTAAAGGTACAGCAAGACAAACTTGGTTAGCAGGCAGTGCATTTGCGATGGGAATGGGCATATGGTCGATGCATTTTGTCGCCATGCTCGCATTTCATTTAACAATCTCCGTCACATACCATTTGACCACTGTGATATATTCAATAATTCCTGCACTTCTTGCGTCGTGGTTAGCTCTACATATGAT
Organism: Paenibacillus sp. J22FR5; assembly: GCF_059691975.1. NCBI lineage: Bacteria > Bacillati > Bacillota > Bacilli > Caryophanales > Paenibacillaceae > Paenibacillus > Paenibacillus sp. J22FR5. The sequence continues at coordinate 129,713 of NZ_JCAUAN010000008.1, forward strand.
CAGTCGACCGATCATGCGGAAATCTCACGTATTCATTGGGGCAACTTTCATTGCTACGGGGATTGTTTCTATGCATTATATCGGCATGGAAGCGATGGTGATGGGAGCTGTGATTGTCTATAATCCAATACTATGGATTCTATCTGCCATCATTGCTTATGTTGTATCTTTTGTAGCTCTGCTCTTGTTATTCTCAGTTAAGCAAAATGCGAATTCGCCATTCATTTTGTTACGTAAATTAGGATGCTCATTCATCATGGGTATCGCCATATGTGGTATGCATTACACCGGTATGGCGGCAGTAACCTTCAAGCATGATCATGTCCACATCGTTTCAAAGCATGCATTCGATACGTCATTGTTAGCATATTTGATTGGTTTTGGTGTATTGTTCATTCTGGGGTTAGCGTATGTCAGCACTTTCATCGATAGACGGTTTGAATCTCAGTCCATGATGTCAGAGCGGAGATTTCGTTCTGTGGTTGAATCAGCTAATGACGCAATTATATTAGCAGATTACCAAGGGACTATTATTTCTTGGAACAAAGGCGCGCATCTCATTTTTGGATATGAAGAACAAGAAGTCATTGGTGAGCAATTACATATGATTTTTCCTAAACGTATCCGAGAACAGAATTTGAAAAGTATGGAGCAATTCTTGTCAACGGGTGATCCTGCGATCATTGGAAATACGCATGAATTAGAAGCCGTAAGAAAGGATCAAGAAGAGATTCCAATAGAGCTCTCTATTGCGATGTGGGATGAAGAAGGGGACTCTTATTTCAGTTGCATCATCCGTGATATTTCAGAGCGAAAAAGGACGGAAGAAAAAATCAATCAAATGGTCTATCGTGATCCATTAACGGGTCTGCCGAATCGGCTGTTACTGAATGATCGTCTCACGCTCGCATTAGATCAAGCTCAAGAGAACAAACAAATCATTGCCATCATGTTTATTGATCTGGATCGATTTAAATATATTAATGACACACTTGGTCACGCTATGGGCGATCGCTTATTAATAGAGGTTGCGAATCGATTTGAAACTTGCATGGGTAAGGGGGATACGGTTTCTCGCCAAGGCGGCGATGAATTTATTGTGCTTTGGACAAACACTTCTGCAGATGAAATGATGATAAAGGCTCAAAAAATCGTCCGTTTATTCTCACAGTCTTTTACAATTCTTGAACACGAATTGTTCGTAACGCCTTCTATTGGAATAAGTCTGTATCCATCAGACGGTGGAGATATCGAAACGTTAATTAAAAATGCAGACACCGCGATGTATCGTGTGAAAGAACAAGGGAAAAATAATTTTCAGTTTTACACACCGGATATGAACGAAGCAGTAACTCAGAAAATGCGGATGGAGATAGGGTTGCGAAAAGCTTTGGAACGAAACGAGTTCAGAGTCTATTATCAGCCGCAAATTGATGTGAATTCGGGAAAAGTTATCGGAGTAGAAGCATTGATTCGATGGCAACACCCGGAGCTGGGACATATTTCTCCTGCTGATTTTATTCCATTAGCAGAAGAAACAGGTCTCATTATCCCAATAGGTGAATGGGTATTGAATGAAGCATGCTGTCAAAATAAAGAGTGGCAAAATCTAGGGTATCCTCCTGTACGTATGGCTGTTAATATTTCTTCGCGACAATTTAAGCAAAGCAATTTAATAGAATTGGTAAGTAACGCTTTGAACGAGTCTGGGCTTGACCCTCAATATCTTGAACTTGAGCTAACGGAAAGTATTATTCAAGATACGAAGTACGCCATAGAGACCATGCATAAATTAAAGATGATGGGGATCTTTTTATCGATTGATGATTTTGGGACTGGGTATTCTTCCTTGAATTATTTGAAGCTTTTTCCGATCGACAGTTTAAAAATTGATCAATCGTTCACTCGGAATATGTTTGAGGATGCAAAGGACGCAGCTCTGGTCCATACGATTATTTCAATGGCACATAATCTGGATCTGAAGGTTATTGCAGAAGGTGTTGAAACGAAGGAGCAGCTTCAGTTCTTATTACAGCGACAATGCAATGAAGCGCAAGGTTACTTATTCAGCCGTCCAATCCCTGCGCAAGAAATGACGGGTTTGATGAAAAGTCAATATTCTTATGGTTAAATGCTAACGATCGGCCTTCTCAATAGAGAAGGCTTTTCTTATCCGCATCTCGATGCTAAGCGTATATGGATAAAGTGGTATCATTTGTGCTATAATTTGATATTGGGTTAATACAATAAAGAGCTACATTTATAGATAAAGGGAAGTGAATTCATCATGTCAAAGGAGAACCAACAATCATCGGACTTAAAATCCGACAAGGTTAAGGATTACTCCAAATACTTTGACTTCTCGGATGCGAAGTTGTTAAGCGAAGAAGACGGTAAAACGACATACCGCATTAAAGGTCGGAATATTCAAATTAACTCAGCACCCAATTATAAAGATGAGAAGCAGCGTGGAAAAGAAGACATTCAGGTTCATTATGATTTTGCTATTCCTGAAGATATGCAGCAATTTGGTAAGGACAAATATTATTTAATTACAACGTATGGTTGTCAAATGAATGAACATGATACGGAAGTCATGAAGGGCCTTTTCGAGCAAATGGGCTATCAAGCTACGGAAGATAAGCAAATCGCAGATGTTATCTTGTTGAACACATGTGCAATTCGTGAGAATGCTGAAGATAAAGTGTTTGGTGAACTTGGTCATTTGAAGACGTTGAAAGCGCAGAAGCCAGGGCTCATTCTTGGTGTTTGTGGATGCATGTCACAGGAAGAATCTGTTGTGAATCGCATTATGCAGAAACATGCGTTTGTTGATATGATTTTCGGAACGCACAATATACATCGATTGCCAAGCCTTTTAAAGGATGCCTTTTTCAATAAAGAAATGGTTGTCGAGGTATGGTCAAAGGAAGGCGATATCGTTGAAAATCTTCCCAAAAAACGGGAAGGTATCCGTGCATGGGTTAACATTATGTACGGCTGCGATAAGTTCTGTACCTACTGTATCGTTCCATATACACGTGGGAAAGAACGAAGCCGCAGACCGCAGGATGTTTTGGCTGAAGTCAGGGATTTGGCTCGTCAAGGCTTTCAGGAAATTACGCTACTTGGACAGAATGTCAATGCTTATGGCAAAGACTTTGAAGATATAACGTACTCTTTCGCTGATTTGATGGATGATATTCGTAAGATTGATGTTCCACGTATTCGTTTCACAACGTCGCATCCGAGAGATTTCGATGACCGCTTGATTGAGGTGCTAGGCAAAGGTGGTAACCTTGTTGAGCATATCCATTTGCCCGTTCAAGCAGGTAATTCAGAGGTCTTGAAACGAATGAGCAGGAAATACTCGAGAGATCATTATTTGCAGCTTGCGAGTAAAATCAAGGCAACAATGCCAGACGTTGTGTTAACAACGGATATTATCGTTGGTTTTCCTGGCGAAACGGATGAGCAATTCGAAGATACGATGACGTTGTACGAGGAAGTTGGTTTTGATTTTGCGTTTACTTTCATATATTCGCCGAGAGTTGGTACACCTGCAGCAGAGATGGAAGACAATGTTCCAATGGAAGTGAAGAAGCAACGTTTATATCGTCTGAATGAGCTTGTCAATAAGCTAAGTAAAGACAGCAATGAGCGATTGTTAAATCAAACCGTTGAAGTCTTAGTTGAAGGTGAAAGTAAGAACAATGTGGATGTTCTTGCTGGCCGTACGCGGACGAATAAACTTATCCATTTTACAGGAGATCCGTCCTTAATTGGTCAAATGGTTGACGTTAAAGTCACACATGCACAAACGTGGATTTTGAAGGGCGAGATCGTCCAGAAGCCACTTCAAATGACTGTATAAAATTCTCTAACAAGGATAAATAGGAGCGTGTTAAGAAATGTCCCAATGTGATCATACACATGATGATAATCAGCCTCATGGATTTCAAGTAGAGGAATTTACGAATACAGAAATGATCGTTCGCGAAGATATTTTGGCTAAAGCGAAGGAATTGGCTAATTTGCTGACGACGTCCAATGAAGTTCAGTTCTATCAAAAGGCCGAAAAGCAAATCGCAACGAACCCTGATATTCAAGGCTTGATTAGTGCGATTAAGAAAAAGCAAAAAGAGATTGTTGCTTTTGAAACGTTCCAAAATAAGAAAATGGTTGAAAAAATAGAGAACGAAATCGAAGTCCTGCAAGACGAGTTAGATGGGATACCAATCGTTAACGAGTTCAAGCAAACGCAAGAAGACATCAACTATTTGCTTCAACTTGTGATGTCAGTGGTCAGAGACACGATTTCCGAGAAAATTAATGTAGAAGCTGGCGCGGCAGAAGCTCCGACGTCTTGTGATTAAGTTTTACAAGTAGATGTGAAAGAAATCGCCCTCAACGAGCAGCGTAAGGCTTGTTTTGAGTGGCGATTTTTTCCAAAATATATGAGTTTATATGTTTCACACGATAATTCGGCTATATTTCTTGATAAATGTACTCGTCCTAAGAGGACGGCGTAGCCGTTTATTTGGAATGACCACTAGATTTACGTGAAGGAGAGTTGTCATGCTGACAGTTCGTAATTTAAGTAAAGTATTCCCTCCGGACAATCAGGTCCTTTCGCAAATTAGCTTTCAGGTTGATGCAGGTGAATTTATTGCGGTGATCGGCAGCAGTGGGAGCGGGAAAACGACGCTGCTTCGTTGCATCAGTCATCAAGAGAAATGGACAAGCGGTCAGCTCATCTATAATTCGAATGATATAACGAAGCCAGGCCCTTGGGATCGTTTTAAATTAGGAAAAGATTTTGCATATTTGGAAGAGAAGCCTTTTCTAAATAGGAATAAAAGCGCTGTCAAAAATGTGTTAATGGGTAGAGTGTATCAAGCCCCATTGCGTATTCTGACAGGCATGACTTCCAGAAACGAACACGTAGACAGTATGGACTTCTTAGAGAAGGTAGGCCTTCTCGATAAGGGGGATAAGAAGGTAGGTCAGCTTAGCGGTGGTGAACAGCAGCGTGTTGCGATTGCGAAGGCATTGATACTTGGACCTAAAGTTCTTGTCGCAGATGAACCTGTATCTGGGCTTGATCCTAAATCCACGGAGTTCATCCTGCAAGATTTGAAGTCATTATGTAAAGACCGCAACATGAGTGTCATTGCAACCTTACATAAGGTAGAGCTAGCAGAGCGTTTCGCAACACGTATTTGGGGTGTGTCAGAAGGCCGAATTGTATTGGATATTCCAGCTCGACCGCTTACATTAAATGAAAAAATGCTTGTATTTGGTCAAATATGATTAGGGTCTTGTTCGTCTGCTTAGGAAATATTTGTCGATCACCAATGGCAGAGGCTGTGTTCCGTCATCAAGTCAAAGAAGCGGGACTTCAACAGGTCATTTCAATTGATTCGGCGGGTACAGGAGACTGGCATATTGGTCATCCGCCGCATCAGGGGACTAGGGATATTCTGGACCATCATCAAATTGGCTATGAAGGCTTGAAGGCCAGACAAGTGCATCCAGATGATTTCCACCAATTTACTTATCTCATCGCGATGGATGAAAGCAATGTTGTGAATCTCGCTTCTTTTGCCCCTAAGATAGCGGGAAACGAGAAACATGCATCCATACATAAATTATTAGATTTCTCAGAAAATCGGGAACATTCTGACGTGCCAGATCCGTTTTATACGGGGAAGTTTCAAGAAGTGTATGAAATGGTTGAGGAAAGCTGCAGCCGATTACTCGCTTTTATCGTAGAAAAACACAATTTAACTACATAAATCGTGGAAAGAAAAAAGCAAGCTGGAAAAGAGGTGTCTCTTATCCAACTTGCTTTTTGGTATGTTCATTTTAGTTGAAAAATGATGGAGCATTGGGTGCCGCGATTGAGGCTGCTTGAAAATGAAATTTTGCCGTTCATTTTCTTAATAAGACTCATGACAACCACAAGTCCAAGCCCTGTACCATGTTCTTTCGTCGTATAGAAGGGTTTGCCTAAGGCATTCAATTGGGTATTCGTCATTCCTACTCCGGTGTCTGTGATTGAGATCTGGACAGCACTAGTATGCTTCCAGGTGCGTAAAGACAACTTGCCACCATTGGGCATAGATTCAATTGCATTTTTAATGAGATTTAGAAGGCATTGACGTAACTTTTGGGATTCACCCAGAATATACAGGGGGGCATCATATTCATGTGCAATATCAATTGTGATATGAGAATCGATTGCATAGGGAGTAATAAACCGAATGGTATTTTCTAGTTCTTCTTTAATATCAAGCTGCTCCTGCAAGTCTGAGGAAGGCTTTGCGTAGTTAAGGAAGTCAGTTAGAATCGTGATCGCCTGGTCTACACCTGACAATGCTTGATCGACATATCGCCTACGATCTGAGTTCGCTAGTTCTGATTTCTGTAATAATTGCAGGAAACCGCGAGTCGAGGTAAGTGGATTTCGAATTTCGTGTGAAATTGTAGCAGATAGCTCAGCGAGCATGCGATTTTTCTCTAATTGAGCGATATATTTTCGCTGTATTTCATATTTATTTATGAAAAATAGCAATGAGATCATGATCCATAATGAAATGAAGGCAAAGAATAAAACATACCCTGTATATAATGAAAAAGGCGCTAGGGTATATGGTGCAAGCGGAGCATACAATAGTTCGTACACGATGAGAATGCAGGTTGCATAAGCAAGCTTGATCTTCAACGGTGAGTGGGATAAGCGATTTCGGCTAAGAAAACCGAGGATAAGTACGAAAGTGCTGCTTAACAGGGCTGGCTCCCAGTAATAATGTAAAACAAACATACACCCGATATTGAATATGATCCAAGTCAGGATGGAAGGCGCAATGCCAACACAAAGCGTAATGAAGAGCAGGCAGACAGGAACTAATTGCAGCGAATAGATCAGTGGGTCTATATCCGCACAGGTCCAATAAAGGAGAATGAAGACCCCAAAAATTAAAGTGAAAAGGATATTCAAATGCTGCTCTTTATGAACGAAATGTGGAGCAAGAATAAGTTGGAGCAAAGCGGCACTCATGATGTAGAAAAGGTTGTGCAGCTCATTGGAAATGATAAAATGAAGCAAGCTAAACCATCCTTTCCATAATTCGACAATTTGCTGATTATTTCTACATTATCTCACAAATGCGGTTTGAATCAAGTAAATGAGTGGTTTTTGAATGCTAAAGATTTGATAAAGACTTATAGTCACCGACGTACAAACCGCTGTATAATAAAGAAACCATGATTTGCAAACGTTTACAAAATTGGGGGATTTGAAGCCAAGGAGAGATGTGAATGCGGATGTGCTCACAGGTTTGCGGTGTTGTGTTTAATCCGATTGAAGACGATTATGTAGACGTATGTGAGGATTGTGAGGAATCGCAAAAGGAAGCTGAGGATTGTATGGTGTCATGCAGCTATTACTTGGGGAAGTGCGGACTTATCATTGATTATTTGCTTTAAATGGCTGTGATGAGAAAACCTCTATCGATGCCATTCAAAGATGACCAACCGCGTTTAGAGGATAGTTATACGCCAAATAGAAAGATATTTCCGAAAATCGAAAATTATACTTTCTATTGTGGTAAAAAAAGGTTGATTACCAGCCATTTCTTGTTACAATAATAGTAGATTTTATTATTCATACTATTCACTCTTTATGCAGTTCATTTTTGAAAGGAGACCAAGCATGGTAACTTTACCTAAATTGAACGATCTCGGCTTTTTCGAGATAAGACTGGAATCCATCGGCGGTCTAGGCGCGAATCTAGCAGGTAAGATGCTGGCAGAAGCAGGAGTCGTTGGCGTTGGTTTGAACGGTGTCAGTTTCTCTTCCTACGGGTCGGAGAAGAAAGGATCAGCAGTAAAAGCACATATTCGATTTTGTGACATGGATACGAAGATTCGGGACACATCACCCGTTGAACGACCGCATGTTGTAGGTGTTTTTCATGAATCGCTTTCCAAAACTGTAAACGTTATCAGTGGCATCTATGAGGATAGTACCGTGTTAGTAAATTCAACAAAAACACCCGATGAGTTGAAGGAGAAGATGAAGCTCAGAGGGGGAACGATTGCAGTCATTGATGCAATTGGAATCTCACTTGAAGAGAAGAATCGCGTGAATATGGCGATGCTAGGAGCTATGTTCCGATTGTGCGATTTTCTGGATCCTGACGTCATGCGAGGAGTTATTCGGAAGTCGTTAGAAAAGAAATACCCGCTTGCGGTTGCACCAGCGTTACGTACATTCGATCGCGGCTATAACGAAGTGGTTTTTCAAACGTATGCGCTTCCAGAAGGGGAATCCATGCCAGATTTTGTAAGGTATGATACACCGGTTCTGGGCTTTGCTACGCAGCCTATCGGGGGTGTCGTTACGAATCCCGGTAATAGTATACTCAAAGATTTGAGCATATCCCGCGCTGGGATGATGCCGCATTTTCATGAAGATAAATGTATTCACTGCGCTTCTTGTGATAATGTATGTCCTGACTTTTGTTTTGTGTGGGATGAGCTCCCCGATAAAAAAGGCCGTCCCCAAATGTTCCTGCAAGGCATAGACTATCAATATTGTAAAGGTTGCCTTAAATGTGTACAGGCTTGTCCAACCGAAGCGCTCTCCAGTGAGCGGGAAGAAGATGGTTATGCCGAGCTAAATCGCATGCCGCATCGATTCAATCTAGCTATAAACTCTTAGAGAGTATTTATGGGAGAAGGGTGGAACTACTCGCATGTCCATTGATATCAAGCAGGAATTAGGGGAAGCCAAAGTCGAGCAGCGCATCGTGTATGAATCAGGGAATGAAATGGCTGCCTATGCGGCGCATCAAATTAATTATCATGTCATGGGTTACTTTCCGATCTCACCATCCACGGAGGTAGCTCAATTTCTAGATCTCATGAAGTCCAACGGACAGCATGATATTGTTTTAATCCCTGCAGACGGTGAACACGGTTCAGCAGGTATATGTTATGGCGCTTCAACTGCTGGCGGCCGCGTATTTAATGCGACTAGCGCCAACGGTTATTTGTATATGTTGGAACAAATGCCGGTACAATCCGGAACCCGTTTTCCTATGGTTATGAATTTGGTATGCCGCTCTGTATCCGGGCCGCTCAATATTCATGGCGATCATTCGGATCTTTATTATGCATTAAACACGGGTTGGCCGATCGTCATGTGTCGTGACCCGCAAGCCGTGTATGATATGAATATTATGGCGCTTAAATTAGCGGAGGATCCTGAGGTGCGTTTGCCAGTGATGGTGGCTTCAGATGGTTATTTCACCTCTCACCAAAAGCGCAGAGTTCAAACCTTCGCACATCGGGCTGATGTGCAAGCATTCGTAGGTGAGAAGCCACAGGGCTTCCCAGATACCTTAGATCGCAATAATCCGATAACGGTTGGACCGTATATGAATGAGCCGGATTATATTAATAACTGCTATCAGCAGTCCGTGGCCATGTATAACGCTGAGGGTGTGTATGATCGTATTCGGCAGGAATATGCCGAATTGACAGGCCGTGACTATCCGATTCTAGAGCTATATCGGATGGAGGACGCGGATGTCGCGGTATTCCTAATGAATTCGGCCTCCGAAATCATCAAGGATGTCGTCGACCAGCTCCGTGAGAAGGGCATTAAAGCAGGATCGATTGCTCCCAATCTGATCCGTCCTTTCCCAGCAAAGCAGATCGCGGAGGCGCTGAAGAATGTGAAAGCGATCACCGTTGGTGATCGCGCGGATTCCTATGGCGGGCATGGCGGCAACATGGTCAATGAAATTAAAGCGGCGCTGTTCACAAACGGGAACAGAGATACGCTTGTCATAAGCCGAATCTATGGCTTAGGTGGCAAAGACTTTTATGCCGAGGATGGGCATAATCTGTTCCAATTCGCCATTGATGCGATGGAAAGCGGCAAAGTGGATGTGCCTTTCGATTACTACGGGCATACGCCAGGTGATCCTTCGAAAGCACCGAAGCGGGTACTGACGCCGATGAAGTATGAAGATTTGAAAACGGGACTCATCACCGTCTCACCGGATGAGAATACAGGGAAATTGAATGTACGCATTCCACCATTGCGTTCCTTAACGAAGAAGCCGAAGCGGATTGCGCCGGGGCATGGCGCTTGTCCAGGGTGCGGCATTTTCTCAGGGCTCGAATTGTTCTTCAAAGGAATTGAAGGGGATATTGTTTCCATTTTCCACACGGGCTGCGCGATGGTTGTGACTACGGGTTATCCGTATTCAGCGCATAAAGCTACTTATATTCATAATCTATTCCAGAATGGCGCAGCGACACTGTCAGGCGTTGTGGAGATGTTCTGGGAGCGTAAGCGTCGCGGAGAACTCGATCATCTGGGCTTAAAGGACGATTTCACCTTCGTGATGATAACAGGTGATGGCGGTATGGATATCGGTATGGGGCCTGCGATTGGGGCTGCTCTGCGGAATCATAAAATGATTATCCTCGAGTACGATAATGAAGGCTACATGAACACAGGTGCACAATTGTCGTATTCGACGCCGATGGGACATCGGACTTCTACTTCCAATGTCGGTAAGCATCAGGGCGGTAAGGTATTCCATCATAAGGATACCGCGCAAATTATGGCGGCGACTCATATTCCTTATGTATTTACAGGTTCAGAGGCATATCCTCAGGATCTGGTCAAGAAAGCGGCTAAGGCGCAATGGTACGCGCAGCATGAGGGATTGGTCTACGGAAAAATACTCATTGCATGTCCACTGAACTGGCTGTCGGATGATCAAGAGGGCTCCAACATCGTCGGTGCTGCGGTTGATTCTTGTTTCTTCCCGCTGTATGAGGTGGAACATGGGGTGACGTCAATCACTTATAATCCCGAGGATAAGAGTAAGAAAATTCCACTATCCGACTGGTTGAAAACGATGGGGAAAACGAAGCATCTCACGAAACCAGAGTATGAGGGATCGCTAAAATCGTTCGAAACGGAAGTTGAGCGTCGCTGGAATATGCTGAAGGCGAAGCATGAGAATGCGTATTTGTAAGACGGTGTAACCTTTTATTTGGGTAACACACATACAAACGAAGGCACATTCCCCTCGTGGTGAATGTGCCTTTTTATCAGGAGGTATAGGAAGATGCCATTTGTGTTACAGCAGAAAGAGACCGAACAAATTTACACGACAACGCTTGTTAACCATTATGGACTCGCCTACTATGGCGTGAAATTTTGGACAGAGCTGGAGGAAGCGAAAGAGCAAGCCATCTCTTATTTAGAATCACAATCTGTCAGTAATCCGAGCAGTTGGCAGGTTATCGAATTGGAAGAAAACGAGATGAAAATAAGTAATGTAAAGCTCAAGAACTCCTCGCAGTGGCAGCTATTTTGGTCATCTTTGACACGAAAGCCTGAGGTTCGTAAATTGGAAAATTAAACCGTGTCGTCAATAGGCTAATCGCCTCGCATCCTTCGGCAATAATCGCTACCATTCACCTATATTCGTGTTAGCCCCCCCCAAACTATAATAAGGGTACAAAAGAAAATTTTAACATCATACCCAGTGGAGGGAAAGACGATGAGAAAGTGGACAATGGTTATTGCGGTATTGATGGTAGCATTCATAACTATACTACCTAAAGATACTAAAGCTGAAGAAGGAGTCGTGACGAAGGCGCGGATTGTTGCTGGTGTAAGCTTTCGAGATCAACCTAATACGTCGAGCAAGGTGATTCGCATGTTGAAAGCCAATGAAATGGTAACGGTGACCGACTATACAACGGTGAATTGGTTTCAAATTAAGGATGCGCAAGGTGTAAGCGGATACGTATCCACAAACAGCAAATACATAACGATTGTTAGCAATGCACGAATCATGTATGGCGTAAATTTCCGTACACTACCGTCTTCAAACGCGAGCTCAGGTTCGAAAGTCATTCGCATGTTGGCTAAAGGTGAAGAAGTTCTGGTCACCGATAAAGTGAATGATAGTTGGTATAAAGTAAAAGTTGCTGATGGTGTCAGTGGTTACATGAGCGCTAGCTCTAAATACATTACAGCGGATTTCTCCGTAATTAAACCCAATATGCCAGTAGCTGATGAAATCGAAGCTGTTATTGATGCGGGACAAGCATATTTAGGAACGCCATATGAATTTGGTTCAACGCGTAATGATCCAACTACATTCGATTGCTCTGACTTTGTTCAGACGATGTTCTGGGACGCACTTCGTAAGTCATTGCCAAGCGATTCTGCTGCCCAAGGAACTTATGTAAGGTCATTGGGTCCTATAGTAAAGGATTGGACAAAGCTTAAGCGTGGGGATCTTCTTTTCTTTAGCAGCTATAAAGGATCCAAAGCTTCTGATTATGACGGGATCAATATACTGACAGAACCTATTACACATGTGGGTTTATACTTAGGAAACGGCCAAATGCTGCACACCTATTCCATTGAATCTGGCGGCGTTCGCGTGGATTCGATTGATGGCAAGCAGTGGGAAAATCGATTTTTGTATGGAGGCAGTGTTTTAAAATAAGTTGATGGTTCGAACAGGCAATGTTTGCCATATACTATAGAAGAGGCGGATGCAGCCTTGAGCATCCGCCTTTTTCTATACAATATGGAGAAAGGGAGAGCCTTATCTTTGAAACCTTCGACGACGAACCAACCTCTGGAATTTAGGAACCGGGCGGAAAGAGGACTTAACCTGGATACCGTGCACGAGCGTATTCTACATTTCATGCGTCTTGACCCCGTTGCAACCTATAAATTCATTATAGGTACAGATTGTCAGGTGCATACAGGTCATACGAAATTCATTACCGGCGTAGTGATCCAGCGACTAGGGAAAGGAGCGTGGGCATGTTATCGTCAAGTCATCGTTCCAAGAGCCCTTTACTCAATCAAAGAAAAACTTTCCATGGAAACCTCATTGAGTGAAGAAATTGCGATGTATTTTGACGAAAACAAGCGATTAGATATGGAAAATATTATTCTTCCTCATCTGTATCAAGGTGCCACTTTCGATATGTTTATTCATATTGATGCGGGGGATGATGAGAATAGAAATCGGACGGCAAAATTCGTCCAAGAGATGGTAAGACGCGTGGAATCCGTCGGGATGGTTCCGGTTATTAAACCAGATTGTTATGTTGCATCGGCATATGCGAATCGTTACTCCAAGAAACCATATCGCCCCCTTTACGAGGACCACGAGGTGTTCGATGGCAGTTTATAAGGCAGTTGATAAGCAGGGTATAGAACCGTTAGCTCGAATGGTCAAAGCGATCTTGGGAGCTAGCGGTTTTATTTAAAAACTATGGGTTATGTGTATTCCTCAACTAAAAAAGGATTTCTGTGATTCTTAGCGAAGTAATGCTGAATGTTGATTGTAGCATAAGGGGGGATTTCCATGAGCAAAACGTTTATTATCGAAGCTGTGATGTTAGCCGTGCATGGCCAGCTCATGCTGCCATCAAAGCCTGTGACTTATTTAATTCCTTATACGACGATTCAAGAGCTATATGAGTTGCAGAGCAGTCCTGAACCCATTATGTTAGAGGTTGAGGACGATGGCTTTGTCAAACAAATGATCGGTGAGCTCATTGCGTTCTTTGAGGAATCTTTTAATAAGAAAAAAATTGAAAAAGCATTGTCCATACCGTGGGGCAAAAGCCCGCCATTACCGATTAATGAACATGTGATACTGAAGGTTGTTTATGCGATTGATAATGAAGTCTATGGCGATCAATTTGACCCCATTGAGACCGAGTTAATTCTGACCGCGATCAAAGAGCAAGCTGTTCTATTAACGGATCAATATGATTTTATCGAGCGATTAGTGGAATTTGCCATACCAGTAGAAGCTTTTGATGTGGAAGATTTCGAGTTCGCGGTAGAAGGCGACAATCAAGTTTAAGAAGAGGAGCTGAGTCTCGACATTATGCGAGTCATTGAACAAGAGGAACAATTAGCGTTACTACCCGCCAATTGGTTTGGGGCTCAATCATGGACGCTTCGTGTTGGTGCGGGAGGGATGAATAATACAACGCGATTTGTCGAAGTTGGGGGGCGAACTTATGTTCTGAGGTTGTATGAAACGCACCGTGATCAGAACAAAATCAAATTTGAACATAGTGTTTTGCTTCGACTAGATGAAATCAAAGACGAACTTCCATTCGATATTCCGATGCCGCTCGAACTGCCTACTGGGGGGACCGTGGTGACGCTTGGTGGTCCAGAAGGAAAGCTTGCGGCTTTATTTACATTTACAGAGGGCCAGAATCCAATCGACTTACATGTAAGTCAACTCGGAGAAATGGGTAAAGCGGTAGGACAACTATCGGCTTCCTTAGCCAAGATAACGATTGGTACTAAGCCTGAATATGCCCCATACTATGAAATTGAACATATTCATCCTAGCTGTAAGCCAGATACCATTCGTGCGTTTTCGCTACAACCGCCCGAGCCTTTCTTGCTTCAGCAGGAGGATCTTGCTTATATATTTGAACGTTATTTGGCATTGTATGCTGCAATTCCAATGATCCGTCAATTACCGCATCAGCTCGTTCATGGCGATATTAATGGCTCAAATATGCTTGTAGATGACGAGGGGCGTTTGGCCGCGATTCTTGATTTTGAATTCGTGACAATCGATGCACGTGTCATGGAGTTAGCGGTGTGTTTATCGGATCTGATCGATCCAACGATTCCCGAAGAGAGACTCCGTGCAAATAGCAGTGCTTTCTATGAAGGGTACCGTCAGTTTGTTCAATTGACAGACGAAGAAATTAGCATATTGCCTATGTTGATCGAGCTTCGCAGGCTGGATGTCTTTATTCATTTTCTTGGACGGTACTTAGATGGGGTAGATCCGCAAGGTGTGTTAGTCGATATTATTAACAACACTTATGAAAAAACGAAATGGCTGCAAGAGCACGAATCGTTGCTGCGCTTGATCTGATGCCGTCCGTGGAGCGAGATTACTAACCTTGAGGTTAGTAAGACACGTTTTTTTCAGTTCTTTTTTTGTCGGTAGTCTTCAACTATACTAGTACATAGGAAACAGGATACTTGTGAAAACTTTAGTGGATACATAACTGAATTCCTTAACAAGTTTTCTCAGAGATACAAAGGAGGACAAACATGGTCTATCAAGCTAGTTCAACACGTTATGCAGAAATGAAATATAATCGTACTGGGAAATCGGGGCTTAAGCTTCCAGCTATTTCTTTGGGCATGTGGCACAATTTCGGGGGTTTAGATCTACACGAGAATGGGAGAGCAATGCTGCTTCGTTCGTTTGATTTAGGGATCACACACTTTGATTTGGCGAACAACTATGGTCCGCCGCCAGGATCCGCAGAGGAATTAATGGGGCGTGTACTTAAAAGTGATCTAGGCGCTTATCGCGATGAGCTAATCATTTCGACGAAATCGGGCTACCACATGTGGGAAGGTCCTTACGGCGAGTGGGGCTCCAAGAAGAATATGGTATCCAGCTTAGATCAAAGTTTGAAAAGAATGGGACTAGATTATGTGGATATTTTCTACTCACATCGACCAGATCCGAACACGCCTTTCGAAGAGACAATGGCGACTCTCGATTTAATCGTTCGTCAAGGAAAAGCACTCTATGTGGGTCTTTCCAATTACACAGCCGAGCAAACCAAAGAAGCTGCTTCCATTCTGAAAAGCTTGGGTACACCGCTTCTTATTCACCAACCATCGTACAGTATGATGAACCGTTGGATCGAGGGTGGCTTGCAGGATGTATTGGATGATTTCGGCGCAGGAAGCATCGCGTTCTGTCCGCTAGCACAAGGCTTGTTGACGAATAAATATGTAAACGGAATTCCTGCGGATTCAAGAGCCGGCGGTAAGAGCCAATTCTTGAAAGAGAAGGACATTACGGAAGAGAAGTTGAACCAAATTATTCAACTGAACGAACTGGCTAGCTCCCGTGGTCAAAGCTTGGCGCAAATGTCGCTGGCTTGGGTACTTCGCGGCGAGCGTGTCACGTCCGCTTTGATTGGTGCTAGCCGCGTGTCTCAAATTGAGGAAAACGTTGCTGCGCTGAAAAATCTGGAGTTTGCTCCAGAAGAGTTGGCTGCAATCGAAAAAATCCTGAAGTAATCTTCAGGATTCCAATCGTTTATCAATCGCCTCGGACATCGTTCGATCTGTGAGATGCGCATAGATTTGCGTAGTCTCAGGAGAGGCATGGCCAAGCTGCTCTTGCGTTTTGTACAAGTCGTTCTGTAAGTAATAATCGGTGGCGAAGGAATGCCGCAGTTTATGTACGGACAAGTACGGTTTGCCAAAGCGTTTGGCATATTTGATCACAAGCTCTTGAATCGCTCTTTTCGTCATTCGTTCGCCTTCTTTTTTGCCATTAGCCATGGCAACGAAGAGGGCTTTTTCTTTTTTTTGCGGCTTATATCGGCTGGAGCGGATGGACAAATAGTCGGTCAGGGCTTGAATCGCATCGAGACGGAAGTACACCGGTGTTTTGAACGTGTCGTCGTTTTTACCTTTTCGATACACATGGGCGAGCTTCATTTTCAGATCAATATCATCGACGTTCAGGTTGAACACCTCAGAAACACGAAGCCCCGAATTGAGGATGAGCGTGACGATACAGGTATCTCTGACTTTATTTAACTCATAGGCGTAGAGAGCCTGTTTATTCGTCGCAACGTCATGCTCGTAGCCTTCCTTCACATAGGCAATGAACTCCACGATTTCCTCTTCCTGCAGCAGCTTGCCCTCGAGCTTCGCAGCGCTGTCCTTCGCCTTGTGGGAGCGCTTAATTTCCACCTTCGCCATTACATTCCGCTTCAGGAGCGGGTAGAAGTTATCATCCTCAGCAATTTGACTCAAATAATGAAATAAGGAACGCAATGCGGATAGCTTGCGATTAATGGTGGTTTTCCCATTGGCTTGTACTTTACGGGTAGCGAGGAACATGCGAAAATTATTGACGCTGTCCATATGAAGCTTCTCTAAATCCTCTAAGGGAACCTGATTCATGACGGTCGCTGTGCTTAAACCCTCTGCAAGCAGCCAAGACAGGAAGATTTCATAATCACGTACATATTCAAGGAGCGATGAGGGTGATAGGTCTGGGAGCTTATAATTTATAAATTTCTCAATATACCAAGGCATCGAAGGTACGCGGCGATCTAATTCTTGGCGATCTTTAACTTTAATAATATTCATAGCAGTTCACCTCATAAGCGTCTTGCTGTTAGTATACCAGTACATTCGTGAAATTGGTAGGCATGGAAATCAAACTATTCGGCATCCTGTGACGTCTTAGCTACATCAAGATTCATTTCTGAAAAACAGCGCGGCTAAAGGAGCGTCATCAAGCAAATGACAATGAATAGAAAGCTAGAAACCGAATTAATTACCTGCATTACGGAGCATAAAGAAAACGTATATCGACTTGCCTATAGCTATGTAAAAAATCAAGAGGATGCCTTGGATATCGTGCAAGAGGCGATTCATAAGGCATTTGCAGCTACGGATTCGCTGAAAAGCAATGCATCGATCAAGAGCTGGTTTTACCGCATTGTCGTCAATACCTCCCTTGATTTCTTGCGAAAACATAAGAAGCTTACTGTCATGGATGATGTGACCATGGAAGCCATAACGCCAGGCAGTGAAGATGCCTATCCGAATATTGATTTGGAGAGGGCGCTAGAGGATTTACCGACCATGTATCGCAGCGTGATCACGCTTCGGTATTTTGAAGATTTGAAGATCGATGAAATCGCTGATGTGTTAAAAGAAAATACAAGCACCATAAAGACGCGGCTTTACCAAGCATTGAAGCTTTTACGGATAAAAATGAACGATGATAAGCTAGTGGAGGTAAACTAACCATGGATGAGAAGTTAGAACAAATGAAACAAAACTATATGGAAATTCCTATCCCTGCGGAACTCGATTTCATTGTGAATCAAGCCATTAAACAACATAGAAAACAGCCGAGAACTAGTCTGAAATGGACGACAGCTATCGCGGCAGCAGCGATCGTATTTGTAGCGGGCCTTAATATGAGCCCAGCCTTTGCACAGTCGCTTTCTGAAGTTCCCGTTATAGGTAAATTGATCAAAGTGCTGACTTTTCGAGAATATCAGTATGATGATGGTGCACATAAAGCGAAGTTAGAAGTTCCGATTATCACGAATCTGGAAAATAAAACGTTAGAGGAATCTTTAAATACGAAATACATGGAAGAAAGTAAACGGCTCTACACCGACTTCATGGCGGACATTGAGAAGTTAAAGGCTAGCGGATCAGAGGGACACCTTGGAGTGGATAGTGGTTATGTGGTCAAAACTGATAATGAGCAAATTTTTGCGGTAGGCAGATATGTCGTCAACACAGCAGCCTCTTCGTCAACGATTTTTCAATACGATACCATTGATAAAAAAAATCAACTGCTTATTACATTGCCAAGTTTGTTTAAGGACGAGAATTATATTCAAGTGATAAGCGATAATATTAAGGAACAAATGAAGCAGCGCATGAAGGATGACCCTGCCAAAATCTATTGGGTTGAGGGCGTTCCTAATGGGGTTAATTTTTACTTTAAGTCCATCAAAAAAGATCAAAGCTTTTACATCAATAAGGATGGCAAGCTTGTCATCGTGTTTCAGAAATATGAGGTTACCCCAGGCTACATGGGTGTCAGTGAGTTCATTATCCCGACCAGTGTTATAGCGGATCAACTTAGTACACATGCTTATCTTTTGCCCGAATAAAATGGGACTTTGTTGCCTACATTAATTGGGTATGCAAAACATCAGCTGGGGGTATTACCATGCCGCAACAAAAGGAACTTGGTTTAGCGCAAATTAAAGATGTTGCCCAAAAAGCCGAGCAAGCAGCCGAGCAAACTCTGCAAGTTGCACAGCAAATCTATTCACAGGCTACGGCAGCCGCGCTCACGGAGGCTGAGCAACAGCTGGAGGATCTTCAAACCCAAATCAAGCAAGCACAGCAAAAAACGGAAGATCTGAAACAAGAAGTGAAGTCGCAGAGTGAGTCTATGCAGTCATAGTAGGTAGCAGCCCCATTGGCTTGGGGCTCTACAAATTGAAAGAGGAGGAAATCTGTATGCCGCGACGTCGAAGTGGTCCGCACACCATTGATCCGAATAAAGCAATGATTCAATCCGTGCATTATGAGGATGGGAGTATCCAAGCTGTTCAGTTTCAAAATGGTCAAGTAGTCGATGTTCAGACTGCGATCGAGATGACCGAAGCTGATTTGATCGAAGATGCAAACACCGGTGTGAATCGAAAGGGAGAGAAAACGCTGCGTTCGTATCCGGATGGAGATCCAAGCAATAATCTATCGAACTTACCTCGGTTTTAGTTTGATATACTATATGCTGTTTGCCCATGGGCGAGCAGCTTCTTCGCATGTGAAAAAGCTGCTGAGAAATAAATCTCAGCAGCTGTGAATGCGTTTGCAAATTACTTTTTAAAGTATACGGAAACATACTTGTAGACGACGCCAAGTGCACCGATGTAGTACGCGATTTTGAGAAGAAAATCGGTATGATCGAGCGGCATCATGTTAGAAAGCAAGAATAAAGGGAACACAAAGTACAATAGGTCTTTCAAGTAAGATGTAACCGTAGAGCTGGAAAACGTACCTGCTGCAAACGATTTAAATAAATCTACTACAAAGCTAAGACCCATTACCCCTAAGACAAGCCACATAGCGTAAAGCATTAAACCCGTGAGTGTAAGTGCCATGTCTGATTCACCTCCACATACGAAGATTTGCTTTCAATCTATCATATGCAGCAATGTGACAAGTCGTGCTAGGTAGTCGAAAAATTTTTGCAGCTAGGTATGCATTGTGTTTCGAAATATAAGTGGGGATACACCTACATATTTCTTAAATATGCGTGAAAAGTAGAATACATCCTTATAACCTAGTGAATCGGCGATTTCCTTAACGGAATCCGTCGTATTCAATAAAATATTTTTGGCTTCCGCCATTTTCATTCGGTGCATGTACGTATTTAATGGATAGCCCGAATATTCACTGACGATTCGGCGAAGGGTAGAAAGTGAGATGTGATGCCGTTTGGCGATACTTTGCGCATCAAAAGGCTGATATAACGAGTTACTGAGCTCATCGATGAGATGAATGAATTGCTGTGTTTTCGTCGTTTCCGTTGTAGCTTCTGCCCGTTGGATGAATTCAAATAACAAAGATTCCACAAGCAAGGCTGCCCGATCAATATTGGCGGGAATGCCACTTTCCATCCCAATGAAAATCCGTTCAATCCGATTATGCTGGGCAACATCGTCATACCCAACCTGTTTCACTTGATCTAACTCTGTTAGCCAACTGTTCTGCCATTCGTTAACGCGGCTACCTTCAAGCGTGAAATAGTATTCATCCCAGTATTCGCCGGGAGCGGGACCATATTGATAGACTTGATTCGGGCGAAAAATGAAAAGACTGCCGCTTTCGACCTGTTGGACAGGCCCATCATTGACGCGATACGTTCCTCTACCCCCTGCAATATATACAAATGCCCAGTTTTCGAACGTGGCATGACCTCGATACATAATTCGACCTGGTAAATGTCCCACATGGAGAATACGAAGGGATTGTAATTTTAATTTACTGGCATCGATGGGTAAAGTAATAATTCGAAGTGGATAGGGACTTATCGTATCGTCCATGAACCTAGTCATAACATACATTCCTTCCGAGCAAACTCCGTGGTATGATGACGAAAGTTAAAACGCATTAACTTTCATCTCTTTCATTATAAGCGAGAATGGTTACCCACGTAACCCAGTTTACCAAAATTTCGTTCAGAAAGTGAAAACAACATGACGACTGCTTTAAAACGATTATTACTAATGAGTGTGAGTTCTGTGATTATTTTTAACAATAGGGGCATTTTTATTAACCTCTTCATTTGGGAAAAAGGGAATCAAATCTTTGACGTTGCTTGGTTCAATCTCATCAGCTGGACAAGCTGTGTTAAACGGCGCGGAATCTTAGGGTTCCCGATTTTTTTGTGCTTTACATATATTTATTCTCATTAATTATTAATATCATTAAATATATTCCGCCAATAAAATGTTCTTCGAGATGGGGTAGATGGGGAAACTATGGTATAATAAATCACATTATGGCATGAAAGCAGGCGAGTTAAGCAGCATGAATGGACAAAATCGGAAAGATGTTGTACCCGGCAAAGAAGTGAACATCGTATTGAAGCAAGACCAGCGCAGCGGCAAACTCACACGGGGAATCGTGAAGGATTTATTGACGAATTCTCCAACACATCCTCATGGGATAAAAGTAAGACTCACAGATGGCCAGGTTGGTCGCGTGAAAGAGATTATTACGCCGTCCAGCTGACGGATCATGGAGGAGAACAGAGGATGGCAAAAGCTAAGGTAGCGAAACGGCCCACACGTGATGAGTTCGTGCTGGAAGAAATCGGAAACCAATTGTCTGAAGCGAAAATGGAAAATTCCGAAATTGTGCTTACGGTTTGGGGACGGGAAGAAACCGTGCGGGGCACAATCGCGACGATGGATTCACGTACAGGAAGAGTACATATGGATTGTAAAGGCGAGCTGGATAAAGTTCCGTTTATGGACATAATGAAAGTGGAGTATCCAAGAGATTAATACGAATTGGACATTTACCAATACGCTTATTCTGGTTATCGGAAAGCCGCGGTTGTTCGGGTTTGAGGATGATAGAATAAGCGATTTTTCAACTTATAAAATTGCACTAAATCTATATTTAACGCAATTTAGATTGTAATGGACGGAGTTTATCAGCATGGACACTAGTTTAGCGTATGATGATGAGTATTTGGAGTTTTTTGACTCCTGGATGAAGGATCAGGGGTTCACGAAACGAACACAGCAAGCGTACCTTGGAGATGTTCGTTTATTTCTGGCGAGCCTCGGAGAGAAAGATTTGCCTACGATTGAGGCGATTGATATTATGCGATTCTTGACGCGGATGCGTCAGGGTGGGGCAGGGGATGCGGCGAGGAATCGCTACCTCTCTTCGATTCGGACATTTTTCTCAGCACTCGTTGAGTTGCAAATTGTGACGAACAACCCCTCGATCACAGTCAAGAAATCGAAGGTGGAGAAGAACCCAGTTCCGACCTTCCTGAGTGAGAAGCTTCTTTCTGTGTTTCTGCAATCCATTGAGGGAAAATACCAGATTCGTAACGTAGCAATGTTCCTATTGATGAGCTATGCTGGCCTGCGCGTCAGTGAACTGCACCGCTTGAACATCTCTGATTTCAATCGCGGCACGAATTCCTTGATGGTCTTAGGGAAAGGGCGTAAGTGGCGTGTTATCCCGCTTCCGAGTGGAATTGTTCAAGTGCTAGAGCGTGCACTAGTTGAACGAATGGAGGCGAGGAGTGGGGCCGAGCAGCCTTTATTCGTGTCGCAATTCGGTCGGCGCATTAGCATCCGAATGATTCAATCGATAGCCGAGAAGCAGTTCGGACAATTGAAGGGTCAGTACATTGAGCTGCAGGGGAAGTCATTCTCCAGCCATAAGCTGAGGCACACGTTCGCAACGATGCAAGTGTTAGCAGGCACGGATATCCGAACGCTGCAAGAGTTGCTCGGTCATGCAAGTATTCAAACGACGCAAATTTACACCCATGTGGGGGATAAGCAAAAGCAGGAGGCGATGAATCGTGTTTCGGCGTTTATTCCTGTTGGTATGGGGATCTAAGTGCTAAGAGTCATAATTCGCAAAAATAATGCATATAAGGCAAAAGAGAGATCTTTTTCAAGGTGATGTCTTTGGCAGGAGGTTTAAGGATGGCCATACGCCCCCATATCTTACAAAGTGGAGATACCATTGGCATTGTTACGTTAGGAAGTCCGCTTGATGCAAGCACGATTGACGCTAGAATTGAGACGCTTGGGAATATGGGGTATAACGTCATCGTAGGTAAATACGCATATGCTTACGGGGGGATCGTTGCGGCGACTGCTCAGCAGCGGGCAGAAGACCTAATGAATATGTTTATCAATCCGCATGTGAAAATGATCCTGCCGACAAGAGGCGGAACAGGGGTCAAAGATATTTTGCCATTACTGGACTATAGAATCATAAGTAGCCATCCTAAAATCGTAACGGGATATAGTGATATTACGATCTTATTAAATGTCCTATTTCAATTTGCCAATCTAATTACATTTCAAAGCCTTCTGTTAATTGATTTTAGCACAAACACACCTGCGTATAATTTCGATCAATTTTATTCGGCAACATCAACGGTAACAAGCCCAAGAGTGATTCAAAATCCACAGGGAATGCAGCTGAATAGCCTTGTGAAAGGTAATGTGAGCGGGCGAATCGTAGGTGGAAACCTTACCTCGTTTGTTGGTACACTTGGAACTCCGTTCGAAGTGGATACAACGGGAAAAATAATCGTAATTGAAGAGACGCATGAACCAACGAATACCATATACCGTTATCTGACACAACTGATTATGGCAGGAAAATTTCGAGATTGTGTTGGTATCGTAATGGGCCAATGTACCAATTGCTCCATTTCGTATTCTACGTCTTATAATGATTTAATAACGGGGTTAATCGCACCTTTAGGAAAACCGCTGATGACCAACTTGAGTACAGCTCATGGCTTTTACAAAGCGGCGATTCCCATTGGGGCTATGGTTGAGCTCGATACTTACAATAACACGCTTACAGTACTTGAATCTACCGTCACTGCTAGAGAAAACTTGTAATGCTGATCAAATTAGGAAGAGGCCGGTATACACCGGCTTTTTTGTCCTTCCTTAATACTTAGTTAATTAAACGACGCGCACCCCAATAATGAGCATCATAATAGGGGGTACCAAAGAATGTGCTGATTTTCACTTCTCTTGTACCCATCGTACCTGCCTGAAGAATTTTGTTATTCCCAAGGTAGATACCAACATGAGAAACACCAGTGGTATAGGTTCCTTGCAGAAAGACTAGATCTCCTTTACGAAGATTGTTCTTTTCTACAGGCGTTCCTAATTGACTTAATAGGGCAGCAGAATGAAGCAGATTAAATCCATGCTGATTAAACGCATATTGAACAAATCCAGAGCAATCAAAAGCAACATTGGGTGTGCTGCCACCAAAAACATAAGGGACACCAAGCTGCTGCATGCCAGTTGCAATGATCGCATCTGCTTTTACTTCCCAGCTCGCCTTTTGAGTTGCTTTAGCAGGAATGTTAATGATAACGCCTTCATAAATATTATCCGCATTCACGCTGGGATTGCTAGCGATAAGCTCGGATAATGGCACATTAAACTTCAGTGAAATGGACCAAAAAGTGTCAGAATCAGTAGCAACGTACGAATTGGAAGGCGCGGCATTCGCAATTCCGCCGAATAATAGACTTGTGGCAACTACGGTTGAAAGCAGAATCATCTTTCTCATATCGTTCCTCCTAGATGTTTAATGTGGGTACAAACACATTCTATCAAAATGAAGAAATAGAGAATATGAACAAAATATGGTAACCGTAAAAGAAGGACCATTTTGTTTACATAACATTAATTATGTAATTTTATTCGTAGGATTGAGTAGGATGTAAATGTAGGCGAATTTTACACTCTGTCAAATAGGAGGCCTAATTTAGGAACACTATGTATAATGAAAATTCAAAATTTCAATATATAATATAACATATAGGGTCATTATTGCTTACAAAGATATGACGCATTGCGAGTGTAAATAAGGAGGAGCCCGATGAATTCAGACTTTTCCCGTAAGAAAATGGAAATTTCGCTGGAAGGCGTCGGCATGGTCTTCGGAAAGAAAGGGAGGCAAGTAACAGTCCTCCAAGATATCACGTTCGACGTAGGCCAGAATGAATTCGTTTCTATACTAGGGCCTTCAGGCTGTGGCAAATCAACATTGCTTCGACTCATGGCTGATCTCCTTCAGCCCACCAGTGGTCAGATTACCCTTCAAAAAGAACACCCCAAAGATGTCCGGCTGCGCAGGAAATTCGGCATTGTATTTAAGAGCCCAACTTTGTTCGAATGGCGTACTGTATGTGAGAATATTGCACTTCCACTTGAAGTTATGGGACACACTCGCCAGGAATATGGAGATACAGTAGATCACATTATCAGTACAGTTGGCTTATCAAAGTTTAAAGATTATTATCCTTGGCAACTCAGCGGCGGTTTGCAGCAAAGAGTGGCGATTGCACGTGCATTATCCCTCGATCCTCCCATTCTATTTATGGATGAACCTTTCTCCGCATTAGACGACTTTACGAAAGACAAATTACTTGTAGACTTGCTCGAAATGAAGAAAAAAACGAACAAAACGATCATATTCGTCACCCGCAGCATTACGGAAGCTGTATTCCTCTCTAATCGGATTATCGTATTATCCGCAACTCCTGGTCGTGTGCATAGTATCCACCCTGTCCCCTTTGGTGAGAATCGCACCTTGCAAACTCGGGAATCTCCTCAATTTCATGAACGTACAACTGCCATTCGAAAGTGCTTCTTCGAGGAAAGCGATACGGAAGATCAACTTGATTAACAGCTACTCTCATGGCAGCTTTTACTCACTTTTCCTTTCTTCCAATACCTTTCCTACCAATTGAAAAATAGGAACAAAAGCTAGGGATGACATCCTCTTTCCAAACATAGAAATATAATAGGAGAGTTGATCAACAGGAGGAGGACGCGTATGAGCACAGAACGAGTCGGTGATCCAACTACGAAGGAGGAACTACTCGAGAAAGATCGCAAATATGTGTGGCACCATATGTCCGCTCATAATGAGAACCCGATGATCGTCGCCTCCGGCGAGGGTAGTTGGGTGACGGATATGGATGGTAATCGCTATTTAGATGGCATGTCAGGTTTATGGTGCGTAAATGTAGGCCACGGCAGACGGGAAATTGCTGAAGCCGCCGCTGAGCAGATGATGAAGATTGCGTATACAACGCTTGTTCAAACCCATATACCGGCCATTGAGCTAGCGGCAAAGCTAAATGAGTGGCTTATTGGGGAGTATCGCATTTTTTACTCCAACTCGGGGTCAGACGCGAATGAAGTCGCGTTCAAAATCGCGCGTCAATATCATCATCAGAACGGAAAGCCAAGCAAGCATAAGTTCATCTCGCGCCATCGCGCTTATCATGGGAATTCCATGGGCGCATTGGGAGCGACAGGTCAAGCTCAGCGCAAACTGAAATATGAACCGCTAGGTGTAGGCTTCCAGCATGTGCCGCCGCCGTATTGTTATCGGTGCCCTTTCGGTCAGACGAAAGAATCGTGCTCCTTGCAATGTGCGCAAGCGATCGAGAATGCCATCGTTTGGGAGGGACCAGATTCCGTTGCTGGTGTGATTCTAGAGCCAGTTATTACTGGCGGGGGAATGATTATTCCTCCTGACAACTATTTATCAATGGTTAGAAGTATTTGTGATAAATATGATGTGCTGCTAATCGTAGATGAGGTGATTTGCGGGTTTGGGCGATCAGGAAAGCCATTCGGACATCAGAATTATGAGGTGAGACCCGACATCGTCACGATGGCAAAAGGGTTAACGAGCGCCTACTCGCCGCTTTCGGCAACCGCAGTATCCGCCGAATTATACGGCTCTTTCAAAGAGAAAGAGGCAACGAGCCATTTTAGACATATCAATACGTTTGGTGGGAATCCCGTTTCCTGCAAAGTGGCTTTGACGAATCTTGAGATTATCGAGAGGGAGGGCTTGGTTGAACGTTCCGCGGAGATCGGGAAAGCATTTAGCGTCGGATTAAAGCCATTACACGATCATCCGCACGTTGGAGAAATTCGTATTTTTGGATCGGCTATGGGCATTGAGCTTGTAGAGGACCGGGAATCGAAGCTTCCCGCTTCAGTTGAACGGGTAACAAAGATTGTCATGGATTGTAAAAGTAAAGGTCTCCTCATCGGCAAAAATGGAGATACCGTACATGGCTTCGCAAACATTCTTACGCTAAGTCCACCGTTATCATCGACAGATGAGGATGTGAATTTTATCGTCGAAACCTTACTTACCGTGTTTGGTATCGTGCAGGAGAAAGGATGATAGGACTTGTCGACAATCCCACGGATCCGGATCAACGCAGATCGTCTACAACAGCATATCGATGAATTAGCGCAAATCGGGAAAATAGGTGAAACAGGCGTCTGCAGACTTGCCCTTTCTAAGGAAGATCGCGCTGGCGTGGAGCTTGTAAAATCCTGGATGGAGGCAGCGGGGATGGAAGCCTATATCGATCCTTTCGCTAACCTGATTGGCGTTTGGCGAGGGAGCGACCCGCAAGCCCCTGTACTTATGCTTGGTTCGCATGTCGATTCGCAGCCCTATGGCGGGCGATTTGACGGTGCGATTGGCGTGCTTGGCGCCATTGAAGCGGTGCAAACGATGGTGGAAGAAGGTGTGACACCTAGATGTAATATCGAAGTTGTCGCTTTCTGTGATGAAGAAGGCAGTCGATTCAACAAAGGGTTATTCGGGGTTCGGGGCATGACCGGCAAGCTGGAAGAGGATGAACTGGAGCGGATGGATAAAAACGGCATCACACGGCGACAAGCGTTACTTGAGTTCGGCTGTGATCCTGCGGATTTCGAAGGATATGCGTTTCAAGAGGGTCGAATCGGCGCCTTTCTAGAGCTGCACATCGAGCAGGGACCTGTGCTGGAATCTCTCGATGAGCCAATTGGTATCGTGAGCGGAATCTCCGGTCCCTTATGGCTCACGGTAGAGATGACTGGCTTCGCTGGTCATGCGGGTTCCGTACCGATGTCCATGCGACATGATGCACTGCTAGGCTGCGCGAAGGTCATTGTCGCATTGAACGAGCTAGTGCGTCGAGAACCAGGCGCACCAACGGTGGGTACGGTTGGCTCACTCTCGGTGTTCCCGGATTCTCGCAACATTATCCCCGAGAAGGTCAGCTTTACAATAGATTTGCGTGACATCGATATTCAGCGTCGTCATGCGCTTGAGGCGGAGCTGTTGAGTGTTATCGAGAATGTAGCCTGTGAGCACGGACTTTCCTATACCATTCGGGAAGATACGAATAGCGAGCCTCGCTATTGTGCGAACTGGATCAAAGAAAGCTTACATCAGGAAGCAGGTCTTTTGGGAATGAAGCCACCAGAACTGATGAGCGGCCCATTCCATGATTCGCTGACAATGTCTTATGTATGTGACTACGGGATGATCTTCGTGCGCTGCCTGGAGGGCATTAGTCATAATCCCAAGGAATATGCTAGCCCTGAGGATATTACATTGGGAGCTGAACTGTTATATCGTACCGCTCGTCGCATTGCCCTTGAGAAAGGGGGCATCCAAGCATGAGCGTTGTCAAAATCGGTCTGATTCAAGCCTCCCATGAGGTGCATGGAGATGAACTGATTACGAAACATAAGGAAATAGCCATCCAGAAGCATCTAGGGTTGGTGCGTAAAGCGGCAGCGCAAGGAGCGCAAATCATCTGCTTGCAGGAAATTTTCTATGGCCCTTATTTTTGCGCCGAGCAAACAACGAAATGGTATGATGCGGCGGAGGAAATCCCAAAAGGCCCGACGACGAAGCTATTTCAGGACGTAGCGAAGGAGCTTGGTGTTGTCATTATTCTTCCAATCTATGAGCGTGAAGGGATTGCCTCCTATTACAATACGGCGGCTGTGATCGATGCGGACGGCGCGTATTTGGGCAAATACCGGAAGCATCACATTCCACACGTTGCCGCAGGCGGCGGATCATGTGGGTTCTGGGAGAAGTATTATTTTAAGCCGGGGAATCTAGGATATCCCGTTTTTGATACCTCTTTTGCCAAGGTAGGTGTGTATATTTGCTATGATCGTCACTTTCCTGAGGGAGCTAGAGCGCTTGGGCTCGGTGGCGCGGAAATTGTGTTTAATCCATCAGCAACGGTTGCTGGCACGTCGGAATATCTATGGAAGCTGGAGCAACCCGCTCACGCGGTAGCCAATGGGTATTATGTGGCTGCGATTAATCGCGTAGGGACGGAAGCGCCGTGGAACATGGGTGAATTTTATGGCCAGTCGTATGTGGTGGATCCACGCGGGTCGATCGTTGCCATTGGCAGTCGGGATCAGGATGAAGTGGTCATCGGGGAAATGGACAAATCGGTGATTCGCGAGGTCCGTGATGTGTGGCAGTTTTATCGGGATCGCAGGCCGGAAACCTACGATGTCATTACCCATTTGTAAATGAGGGAGGAGGAGCGACGATGAGTACGACATTTATTTCTCTAACGGATTTGAAGCGTAATTTTGCCGAAGTGAAGGCAGGCATGAAGCCCAAAGAGGCGATCGAAGAATCCAACCGCTGCTTGTTCTGTTATGACGCTCCTTGCATGAACGCCTGTCCGACGGGCATTGATATTCCTTCTTTTATTAAAAAGATTGCTACCGGCAATCTAAAAGGCTCGGCACGTACGATTATGGATGCGAATCCGGTAGGTGCTTCTTGTTCGCGAGTATGTCCAACAGAGGAATTGTGCGAAGGGGCTTGCGTACTCAATCATTCGTCCAAGCCCATTCTAATTGGTCAACTGCAACGCTATGCGACCGATTGGGCGATCAAAAATGAACAGATTTTATTCAAAGCTGGCGCGAGTAATGGCAAGTCTGTCGCTATTGTTGGCAGTGGACCTGCGGGGCTCTCGGCTGCACGGGAGCTAGCCCGCTTCGGATTTAAAGTTACGGTGTTCGAAGCGAAAGAGCAAGCAGGTGGCTTGGATACGTATGGGATCGTCTCGTTCCGATTACCTCAGGAGATCTCCCTATGGGAGGTAGAACAGGTTAGACAGCTCGGTGTCGAGTTCCATGTGAATACTCGTGTTGGCGTAGAGGTGAGTCCAGATGAGCTGCTAGCTGACTATGACGCGGTTGTGTTGGCAGTAGGCATGTCTAAGGTTCCTATGCTAGGGATAGATGGGGAAGCGTTGAATGGCGTATTCGATGCGATCGACTTTGTAGAAGCGACGAAAATTGCTGCGGATCTCGATGAGTCTCTCGTTGGGAAGCGAGTGGCCGTGATCGGCGCTGGGAATACCGCGATTGATGCGGCCACATGTTCCGTAAGGCTTGGCGCTGAACATGTACAGATCGTGTATCGCCGAACACAAGAGGAGATGACCGCGTATGATTTTGAATACGAGTTTGCCAAACTCGATGGCGTTGCGTTTCAGTGGCTGACTGCTCCGAAACGGATACTCGGTGATGAGCAGGGGAACGTCATCGGCATCGAATGTGTGCGGATGGAGCTGGTCGAGGTTGATGGTGGACGCAAACGTCCGGTACACGTTGCAGACTCCGAATTCACCATTGCGGTGGATGCTGTGATCAAAGCGATCGGTCAGACGAAGCATATCTCGTTGATCGAACAGTTCGGACTCGCGCATACGCGGGGGACAGTGACACTGGTAGATGCGGAGGCGGGTATGACGTCAAACCCGAAAGTGTTCGCAGCGGGTGATGTCATCTTTGGCGAAGGACAGGGCGAAGCGATGGTCGTTTCGGCAGCCCAGCAGGGGAAATTGGCGGCATACGCGATTTATAAACAGCTGGTGAAGGGGCAAGAGGCGACGGCTTGAGGTTAGGGATGGCGAGGGAACATATGTTCGATATTTATGCAAAATGGTGTGTTTTGGGCTATATTTTGGCAAAATAACGCACTGACGTTCCGAGTAAATGTAAAATTGTTCAAAAAAGCCGAAATAGAGGATCTACGAATCAGGAGGGATTCAGCATGGCTGATTTACGAACGAATCTAGCTGGTATTGTGTCACCCAACCCTTTCTGGTTGGCATCGGCGCCACCGACGAACACGGGGTATCAGGTGCAGAGGGCTTTTGAAGCGGGATGGGGAGGCGCGGTGTGGAAAACGCTTGGCGATCCGATTATCAATACATCCTCGCGCTTCGCAGCCGTGCATTTTAATGGACAACGTGTTGCGGGTTTTAACAATATCGAACTGATTACAGACCGACCACTTGAAGTCAATCTCAAGGAGATCTATGAAACGAAGAAGCGATTCACGAATCACGCGTTGGTCGTGTCCCTAATGGTCGAGCCGAAAAGAGAGAAATGGCATGAGATCGTTAAGAAAGTCGAAGCTGTCGGCGTAGACGGACTTGAACTGAACTTCGGCTGTCCACACGGCATGGCGGAACGCGGAATGGGTGCGGCATCTGGTCAGCAACCAGACCTCGTCGAGGCGCAGACCATGTGGGCAAAAGAAGCCGCCCAGACACCAGTCATCGTGAAGTTGACGCCGAACATCACGGATATTACGAGCACTGCTCTAGCGGCGGTTCGAGGCGGGGCAGATGCGATTTCGCTAATTAACACGATTAACTCGCTGGCCGGTGTGGATATTGACTCGTGGAACACGATTCCGCATGTTGGGGGCAAGGGTTCGCATGGCGGTTATTGCGGTCCTGCTGTGAAGCCGATTGCGCTCCACATGGTTGCGGATTGCGCTCGCAATCCAGGCGTGAACATCCCTATCTCCGGTATTGGCGGTATTTCCAACTGGCGGGATGCGGTTGAATTCATGCTGATGGGTGCAACGGGTGTGCAGGTCTGTACAGCTGCTATGCATCATGGCTTCCGAATCGTGGAGGATATGATTGACGGATTGAACAACTACCTGGATGATAAAGGTCTTGCCAGCGTCTCCGATCTTATCGGAAAATCCGTTCCTCGCTACTCAGATTGGGGCAACTTGGATTTGAATTACGCGGTAGTTGCCAAGATTGACACGGAAACATGTATTAACTGCAATAAATGCCATATCGCCTGCGAAGATACCTCGCATCAATGTATTGAGAGACATACGGACGATCAAGGGAAGTCCTTTTTGAAGGTGCGGGAAGAAGATTGTGTCGGCTGTAATTTATGTGCGATTGTGTGTCCCGTAGATGGTGCAATCTCCATGGTCGAGGTGAAAGGAACAGAAGCGCCTATGACGTGGAATGAGCGGCAAGAGGCTGTTGCCAAGCTGTCTGAGGAGAAAGATGCCGAGAAGAAGGAGGCTGTGTAACTATGGCCAAACTCATTAAAAATGGAACGATTGTTACGGCAACAGACCAGTATCAAGGGGATATTCTCATCGAGAATGGCGTCATTTCGCAGATAGGCCTTAACCTTACAAAGGAAGGCGCGGAAATCGTGGATGCCACTGGCAAATATGTGTTCCCTGGTGGGATTGATCCACATACCCATCTGGATATGCCTTTTGGCGGGACAGTCACGGCTGATGATTTCGAGACAGGTACAAGGGCTGCGGCGTTCGGCGGAACGACGACCGTGATTGATTTTTGCTTGACAAATAAGGGCAAACCACTTAGTCAATCTGTTCAAACGTGGCATCAGAAAGCTGCGGGTAAAGCTGTCATTGATTATAGCTTTCATTTGATGATCGCCGAGATCAATGATGAGGTGCTCGCAGAGCTTCCGACCATCATTTATGAAGAGGGTATCACCTCGCTCAAGGTGTTTATGGCGTATAAAAACGTCTTCCAAGCAGACGATGGGACGCTGTACCGAACCTTGCTGGAAGCGAAAAAGCATGGAGCGCTAGTGATGGTGCATGCGGAAAACGGCGATGTGATTGAGTATTTAATTAAAGAGGCGCTCGAAGCGGGGCAAACAGACCCGATCTATCATGCGCTGACTCGGCCATCCCTAATTGAAGGTGAAGCAACGGGGCGTGCAGCGAAGCTCACGGCGTTAGCCAACTCTCAGCTTTATGTGGTACATGTGACGTGCGAAGAGGCTGTGCAGCAAATAACGGAAGCACGGAATCGAGGTGTCGACATTTGGGGCGAAACGTGTCCGCAATATTTGATGCTGGATCAGACGTATTTGGAAAAGCCTGATTTCGAGGGAGCGAAATACGTATGGTCACCGCCTTTACGGCCGAAGTTTCATCAAGATGTGCTGTGGAATGCGTTGAAAACAGGCCAGCTACAGACGGTGGGCTCGGATCAGTGTTCGTTTAATTTTACCGGTCAAAAGGATTTAGGGCTCGGGGACTTTAGTAAGATTCCTAACGGGGGACCTTGCATCGAAGATCGGTTCTCCATTCTGTACTCGGAAGGCGTGGGGAAAGGGCGGATCACGATCAATCAGTTCGTGGATATCGTGTCGACGCGAAGTGCGAAGCTGTTTGGTTTGTTTCCGAAAAAGGGGACGATTGCCGTCGGCGGGGATGCGGATATTGTGATTTTTGATCCAAGCGTGAAGCGTACGATTTCGGTAGAAACCCACCACATGAATGTGGATTATAATCCGTTTGAAGGTCTAGAAATAACGGGAGAGCCTGTGACGGTGCTGTCTCGTGGAGAGTTCGTTATTCAGGATAAACAATTCGTTGGTGAAGCCGGAAATGGTCAATTCGTGAAGAGGGGAACGTATGCTCCTGCATGCATTGAAACAGAACCGAAGAAGGAAACGGTCCAAGGAGGTGCAGCCCATGTCTGAATATGATCTCTTTCAAGCGGAAAAGCAAAAACTAGACGGCTACGTCTCGCAGAAGTTCAAAATCGTCGGTGTGCTCGAAGATCTCGAAGGGGCGTGGCTGGATCTCGAGCACCCCGGCGGGGAAACGGCAAAGCTGCATTTGACGACGGCTAATGCGCGAAAGTATTACGTCAACATCCTTCTGTCGCAGGGCAATTCTAAAGCTTAACGAATGGCACCGTGCACATACTCATAACCATGTAAAGCAAGTTCTAAGGCGATTCTCTTCTGCGGCATCATGAAATCGTCACCGAGGATCGCGGCGATTTTGTCGAGTCGATGGTATAACGTTTGCCGAACGATGAATAGCTCCTTTGCTGTTTCCTGCTTGGAACCAGACAGCGTTAAATACTTGTGCAATGTTCTCAAAAGCTGACCATTTTTCTCGTGATCATATGTCAAAATACCCCCGATGTAGGCATCAATGTAGGACGTAAGCTGACCCGATTGTTTCATCAGCAGGATCACTTTGTAGACGTGGAGATCGTGATAGAAGGGGTTTGGGAGCACGCCGATGTCTTTCTGGACCTCGACGGTTTCTAAGGCGGTATTGTAGCTGACATTGATCTGAAGCGGGTCGCTGACCGCCTTTCCGATACCCAGAATGGTTGAGAAAAGCGTAGTTTCTTGCGATGCCTCATTTTTTTGAAGGCGCTGAATGACGCGCAGAATTCGCTCATGGCTTGTGTTTGAAGGCATTTGGTCTAGTAGAATAAAGACGATCCGTTGTTCATACACCGTTGGCAACAAATAAAAGCCTTCTCTTTCAAATACGGAGCGAGCGATCATTTGTTTCTGGAAAAGCATGGTTTCTTGCGCTTTGGAGCTTTCAGACGACGAATCGAACACACAGACGATAACTGGGCCGAGCTTCACGGCAGGCTTGACGGTCATGACATAGTCGCGAATTTCCTGAAGCGAATGCTTACCGCTTAACCAATCTGTCACCCATAGATCCTGTTTGTAGCGGGTTTTCTCCTCGATATACGTGGTACGCATCATCTCTTGGGCGATGGCTGTAGCGAAACGATCCAAGGCGAGAATTTGGAACTCACTAAGCTCTTGATCTGCATATAAAAGCAAGTCTGCGAACAAATGTTCCAAGGCGAGAATTGGTCGGTGGGCAAGCTTGTTTTTGACATCGGTCAAATGAAACATTTCGCCGAAGATCCATTTTTCATAAAAGGCTGAACCTTCTTCCTTCGGTAGTGGTGGAACGAAAAGTGGTTCTGTCCCGAAAGGGAAAAAGGCGACCTGCGATTGAGTGGTTTCATGTAGCAACTTGAGGAGCGGGTGCAAGCCTTTGCCAGATAAGAGCAGCTGATTTAGCTTCGTGGAGAGCGATTCTAGATCAGAGACCATTTTGTGATGCTGATGGATGAAATACGTATGTAAATCCTGAGTGATATCAATATAGCGAACTTCCTCATGGAAAAAAATAAGCGGGAAATTCGATTGAAGGGCAAGCACTTTCATTCGTTCCAAAGGCTGCTTCGTATAGGTACCCAGCTCGATACAAAGTCCGGAAGCACCACTGTCGATTAGTTGTTGAAGGAATGAAAGACTCGTTTCTTCGTTGTCCTGCCAGCCAATCCCGGTGCTAAGAATCAGTTCATTACCATTTAAAAGGTGACCGACTTGTATGACTTCCATGATGTGAACCCAGCGAACTTTACGAGCCAGAGCTTCTTCCGTTGCAATGGCCTCCGCCTTCTGAAAGAGAGGGCGCTGCAAAATGTCGTGAACGGTTAACTGTAAGAGGGTCTGTACCATTGCAAGATCACCACTTTCATGGGAGGAAAGTTAATGTAAGTGTGAAATGTTAGGGATGAACCCTATTATACAATGTGTCCAATAACTTGTGGAGAAAATTTCTAGCGCCCAGGAGATGAGCGAAGATGACGAACCTGCAAAATTTGATCAATGGCGTTTGGATGGACTCGGCGGGTGGTGAAATGAGTGACGTCATCAACCCTGCGACGGGGAAGGTGATTGCGCGCGTGCCTCTTTCGACAGATGAGGATGTGGAGCTTGCTGTAAACGCCGCTCAGAAGGCGTATGAATCATGGAATAGAATGCCTGTTCCTAAACGTGCACGCGTCTTATTTCATTATTGGCAGCTGCTGCAGAGCCATGAGCATGAACTTGCCGAGCTGATTACGAAAGAGAACGGAAAGAGCTACAAAGAGGCGCTAGGCGAAGTACTGCGCGGCATCGAATGCGTGGAGTTTGCAGCCGGCGCACCTTCTCATATGATGGGCTCCACGCTAGCTAACATTTCTGCAGACATGGATTCCGAGCTATTTCGTGTGCCGCTAGGCGTTGTGGGGGGAATCACACCTTTTAATTTCCCGATGATGGTGCCATGCTGGATGTTTCCGTTAGCGATTGCTTGCGGGAATACTTTCGTCTTGAAGCCTTCGGAGCGAACACCGCTGACTGCGATCAAATTAGCTTCGCTGATGCAAGATGCTGGACTTCCTGACGGCGTACTGAATGTCGTACACGGGGCACATGACGTAGTGAATGCTTTAACGACATCACCGTCCGTCAAAGCGGTTTCCTTCGTCGGCTCGCAGCCCGTAGCCAAATATGTGTATGAAAGAGCGTCGGCCGCAGGTAAGCGAGTCCAATCATTAGCTGGCGCTAAAAACTATCATATTGTCATGCCAGATGCGCACCGTGAGAAGACGATTGAAAATATCATTATGTCGTCGTTTGGCTCTGCTGGGGAACGATGCATGGCGTGTTCTGCTGTCGTGGTTGTTGGGGATGGCGAGTCGTTTGTTCGTGAGTTGCAAGAAGCTGCCGGGCAATTAGTACTAGGGAATGGGATGGAGGAGAAGGTGACGCTGACTCCGATTATTCGTAACGAGCAGCGAACGCGAATCGCCAGCTATATCGAGAAAGGCATTGCCGAGGGTGCCCAGCTCCTTATCGATGGAAGAACGGTGGAAGCGTGCGAAGGAGAGGGCTATTTCCTTGGTGCAACGATTTTCGATCATGTGAAGCCAGAGATGACGATTGCGAAAGAAGAGATTTTCGGCCCTGTCTTATCGCTATTCCGCGCAGAGGATTTGGATGCAGCGTTAGATTTAGTGAACCAATCCCGATTCGGGAATTCAGCGGTCATTTACACGGAGAATGCAAAGGCTGTGCGCCAATTCCGCGAGGAGGTCGAAGCGGGGATGCTCGGCGTCAATGTGGGTGTGCCAGCGCCGATGGCTTTTTTCCCATTCTCAGGCTGGAAGGATTCTTTCTATGGGGACTTGCATGCCAATGGCAAGGATGGGGTCGAATTTTATACGAAGAAAAAGATGATTACTTCCCGTTATTTTTGAGCGAAGATGAAGGAGTAAGGGCCGCGAGCAATTGCGGCTTTTTTCGTTATATCAAAAGACTCCGTTGTCGGGAAGGAGCCAATTTAGTATGATGGAGTGTACGTCAAGAGGAATACGGAGGACTCCATTACTATGAAGAAGAACCGAAAAAACAGTAACTCCATGGGGCAATACCGCGAGCTGCTGGGTCGCTATTTGTTTCCACAGAAGGGGACACTGATTGGGTTGTCACTGCTATTGTTCGGCTCGATCGGGCTGCAGCTCATAAATCCGCAAATCATTCGCTATTTTATTGATACGGCTCAGTCGCAAGGGGCGATGCAGCCGCTTTTTACCGCCGCGGTCCTGTTTATTGGATTTGCACTGGTCCAGCAGGTTGTTTCGGTCATTGCCACTTATTTTAGCGAAAATGTCGGTTGGAAAACGACGAATAAGCTGCGCGTCGATCTTGCTGCTCATTGCCTATCGCTGGATATGTCTTTTCATAAAAGTCATACATCCGGCTCGTTGATTGAACGCGTGGATGGCGATGTGAATGCGCTTGCGAATTTCTTCTCCAGCATGATCATACATTTATTTGGGAATGTGCTGCTCATGGCGGGTATTCTCGTTCTCTTATTTCGTGAAAATTGGTTAATTGGAACGGGAATGGCGGTTTTCGTTGTTTTCGCGATTTATATGATTCAATGGATTCGTCAATTTGCTGTGCCCGTTTGGGCAGGGTGGCGGCAGGCGAACGCTGAGTTTTATGGTTTTATCGGTGAGTACTTGGAGGGTACGGAAGATATTCGTGCGAATGGCGCTGTGAGCTTCGTCATGAATCGTTTTTATACGATGCTGAGAAAAATGCTGCCGCTCCGCGTCAAAGCGTTCCTCGGTTTTTGCGCGATGTGGAACATGTCGATCTTCGTTTTCGCACTAGGGAATGCGATGGCGTTTGGGATCAGCGCTTACTTATGGCATGGTAATCACATTTCACTAGGAACGGTGTATTTGATTTTCTTTTATACGGAATTACTTGCGAAGCCAATTGAAAAGATCCGAACGCAAATGGAGGATTTGCAAAAAGCAGATGCAAGTATTTCCCGTATTCGAGAGTTATTCGCGATTAAGTCCAAGATTCAAGATGGGCCAGGTGCGCAGCTTCCTAATGGACCGCTTTGTGTTGATTTCAAGGATGTGACCTTTAGCTATGATGAGGACCAGCCTACAATTATTGACTTGACGATGACACTGAAGCCTGGTGAAGTGCTTGGTCTGCTGGGGCGGACAGGGAGCGGGAAGTCCACAATTGCACGCTTGCTGTTGCGTTTCTATGACCCGCAAAGCGGTGTCATTTCCCTTGGGGGAACAGATATTCGCTCGTGTAAATTAGCTGATCTACGGAAGCGTGTCGCACTCGTGACGCAAAATATTGAGATCATCCAAGGGACGATTCGAGATAATTTGACCTTCTATGATGAGACAATCCGAGATGAACAGATTATTGAGGTGCTTCATGAACTAGGTCTGGGCGCTTGGTATGAGGCTATGCCGGATGGACTGAATACGGGACTTGCTTCGGGTGGAAGCAGCTTGTCTGCTGGTGAAGCACAGTTGTTGGCATTTGCACGTGTTTTCTTAACGAACCCGGGACTTGTCATCATGGATGAAGCTTCATCAAGACTGGATCCTCTGACCGAGAAACGGATGGAGAAAGCTGTTTCTAAGCTGCTGAATGAGCGCTCCTGCATCATGATTGCTCATCGACTTGCTACGGTTCAACGTGCAGATCATATTGTTATTTTGGATGGAGGACGCGTACTGGAATCTGGCAAAAGAGAGCTTCTCGCCGCTGACCCGAAATCCCGCTTCAGCCAATTACTGGCTACTGGGCTCGAGGAGGTGTTAGCATGACGACTTTTCAATATTTAAAAGGACTGATTATGTATCGGCCCTTTCGATATTTCATTAACGCCTTGGCATGGACGGTCATTTATTTGGCGCCTATCGCGCCGGGGCTTATTACAAAAGCTTTTTTCGACACATTAACGGGAAATGCCACGCTGAAGTTTAGCGTTTGGGGATTGATTGCACTGCTCATCGGGGCAGCGTTAGGCAGAATTCTACTAATCGTTTTTGGCTTTATTACCGATGTTCATTTCCGTTTTCGGATGGGGATGCTGCTTCGCCGCAATCTATTGGAACATGTTCTGAAGCAGCCAGGTGCGGGGGCCATTCCGGTATCGCCGGGTGAAGCCATCAGCCATTTCCGGGACGATGTGGATCAATCGGAGGAAGCAGCGAGTTGGTCGGTTGATGTCTTTGGTATGACATGTTTTGCGCTTGTTTCGGGGTACATATTGATTCGCATCGATGCACAAATGACGCTGCTCGTGTTTATGCCGATCGTGATCGTCATCACAGCGGCTCAACTCGCTACCGTGCGTCTGCAAAAGTATCGCGCTGCCAGTCGGGAATCCACCTCGAAGGTAACGGGGGAGATCAGTGAGATGTTCGGCAATGTGCAGGCCATTCAAGTGGCTGGCGCCGAGAAGCGGGTGATGGAGAGGTTTCGCAGCTTTGGCGATGATCGTCGAAAAGCGATGCTGAAGGATCGGCTGATGAGTGAGCTGCTTGATTCCGTGTTCTCGAATTCAGTGAATTTGGGAACGGGGCTGTTGCTTCTGCTGGCTGGGACGAAAATGAGAGCAGGGACCTTCACCGTTGGTGATTTGGCATTGTTCGTTTACTATCTGACCTTCGTGACGCAATTTATTACGAATGTTGGGAAGTTTATCACATATTTTAAGCAAATGAGCGTTTCTTTGGAGAGATTGACGTATCTGTTGCAAGGCGCGTCGGCGAAGGTGTTGACGATGGTAAGGCCGTTGTATTTGAAGAAGGAGCGGGTGGGGGAAAGTAAGCAGGCTAAAAAGACTGAAAGAAATCAGGAGAATACTGCTATTGGCTATGGGCAAGACCAAGACCAAGACCAAGACCATGATAGCGTGATTGCGCCCTCGCTGCAGCGCTTAGAAGTGAATGGTCTCAGCTACACCTATCCGGATACGGGGAGAGGTATCACTGACATTCACTTCGCCATGCGTAGAGGATCGTTCACCGTGATCACGGGAACGATTGGCTCTGGCAAAACCACGCTGGTTCGTTCCCTTCTTGGCCTGCTGCCCAAGGAGAAAGGAACGATAGCGTGGAACGGCGTGCCCGTCGAGGACCTGGGCACCTTCTTTACACCGCCGCAGAGCGCATATACCGCGCAGGTGCCGCGGTTATACAGCGATACGCTGCGCAATAATATTTTGCTCGGGCAAGCGGAGCAAGGCGATAGCTTGCAGCAGGCACTGAAT
The DNA here is from genome assembly GCF_059691975.1 of Paenibacillus sp. J22FR5. Taxonomy (NCBI): domain Bacteria; kingdom Bacillati; phylum Bacillota; class Bacilli; order Caryophanales; family Paenibacillaceae; genus Paenibacillus; species Paenibacillus sp. J22FR5. Next base: position 170,025 of record NZ_JCAUAN010000008.1, read on the forward strand.
GCGGCGGTGCTTGAGTACGACGTCGCGCAGCTGCCTGGCGGGCTGGACACGGTCATCGGCCCGCGCGGGGTGAAGCTCTCCGGCGGCCAAGCGCAGCGGACGGCCGCGGCCCGCATGCTCGTGCGCGACGCCGAGCTGTACGTCTTCGACGATCTTTCGAGCGCGCTCGACGTCGAGACTGAGCAGAAGCTCTGGGAGCGGATGTTCCAGCGCCGCAGTGATGCGACGTGTCTGGTCGTCTCGCACCGCAAAACCGCTCTGACGCGTGCCGACCACATCATCGTGATGAAAGACGGCCGTATCGAAGCCGAAGGCACGTCGGAGGAACTACTGCACAGCAGCTCTACGTTCCGTGAGCTGTGGTACGGGGAGGACCGAAAGGCGTAACATTGGCGGTTACTTCCTTTGCAAGGTCGATTACAAATAAAGGAAATTGGAGATGAATCTCGAATAGTAGAACAAAGAATTGGCAAATGAAGCTTGTCTTAGCTACTCAAGCCTTATTCCTATTACCATAACTCACACAAACCCACCCGATGCTACCAACAGGAGGTGGGTTTTCATATGATTTAACGAATACAAATCACTCTTCCAAAGGATGATACTCCACATGATCAACACGCTCATTTTTGTTTTCATATTAACGATGATCATCCACACCGCAGAGACGCTGTCGTACTCGATTCGCTATGCTGGGGTGCGTGTAAACAAGCTCGCTGTGGCACTATCGCTAGTCGGCATTGTCGTGCTCGTTTCGCGCACAGCGAATCTGATACAGGCGCCGATGACGGCGCATTTTGTTGATTTTGCCAAGAAGGAGCCGACCTTCGACTTGGTGCGTTATTTGCGCATCACGCTGTTGGCCTCGTCCATTGGGACGGTCATTGGCATCGCGTTATTTCCGACTTTTATCAACATTAGCGCAAGAGTGATTGCCCGCCTCGAAATCGCCGGCTCCATTCCGAAGCTGTTCTCGAGTGTCACGATTTCACAGCTGAAGAACACGACCAAATACATCAAAAAACCGAAAGTCAAGCTAAGCCAATTCCGCTATCTGGGTATTTCTAAGAGGTTTCTGTTCATTAACATTATCGTAACAGCTTTCTATTCCGTAGGTGTTCTAGCATCTTTGTACACGGCTCATTTATTACCGGACCATGCGACGACAGCTTCACAGGCATCTGGTCTCATCAACGGGATTGCCACGATTTTGCTCACGATATTCATTGATCCACAGCTCGGGCTGATTACCGATAAGGCGCTTCATGACGAAGATCAGCGTAAACAACTAGGTAAAATCTATGCGCTACTCATGACAACGCGCTTTTTGGGTACGATGCTTGCGCAAGTTTTTCTAGTCCCATCGGCTTATTTTATCGCTTGGATCGTGCAGTTATTTTTCTGAAATGAGTGACATCCTTTCTTTCATCCGTCTTGCTTGGTATAATAGCCTCTATCATAGTAGCGCAGCTAGAAACGGAGTCTGACCATGAAGAAGTTCAAGAAATTTTATATTGAAATAACGAGCGTGTGTAATTTAGCTTGTACGTTCTGTCCGCAGACGAAGCGCCAAGCCAATTTCATCCAAATAGATACGTTTACGAACATTCTAGATCAAATCAAACCGCATACGGATCATATTTATTTGCATGTGAAGGGAGAGCCGTTGCTCCATCCCAAAATCGATGAACTGCTCGATCTGAGTCATGAAAAGGGCTTCAAAGTTAACATAACAACGAACGGTACGCTCATTAACAAAAATAGGCACAAGCTGCTCGATAAACCTGCGCTTCGTCAAATGAATTTCTCGCTGCATAGCTTTGATGGTCATGAAGGCTCTGAGGATAAAGAGGGTTATGTGACGAACATTCTGCGTTTTGCGAAGGAAATCGTCGCGAAATCCAACGTCATTATTTCCTTCCGCTTATGGAATCTGGATACGGATAATCAAACGAATTTGGAACGAAATCGGAACCGTGAAGTGCTGGAATTGCTAGAGAAAGAGTTCGAGCTCGATTACAAAATAGATGAGAAATTCGTCCGCGGAACTGGTGTAAAGCTTGCCGATCGCGTCTATCTGAATCAGGACCACGAATTCCAGTGGCCTGATTTGAAAGCGGAAGAGATTGCAGGACCTGGTTTCTGCCATGCCCTTCGTAATCAAGCAGGTATTCTAGTTGACGGCACTGTTATCCCTTGTTGTTTGGATGGAGAAGGTGTTATCAATTTGGGGAACATTAATCAAACGCCATTCTCTGAAATCGTCGAGGGTGAGCGGGCAAATCGCTTGTTTGAAGGCTTTTCCAGACGTGAAGTGGTTGAGGAATTATGCCGCAAATGCGGATATCGGGAACGTTTCAGCATGTAAAGGAAGGCTCATTCCGGACAGCAGGTATGCTGAGGGAGTGGGCTTTTCATTTGCAAATAGACGAAGTGCCTTTTATTCGGATTGGTCTTTTTTTGCATTTACCGCAAATTCATGAGATAATACAAGTTTGATTCATTACTATGGTTTGGGGGCACAAACGTGGGACGTTATCCATTTGCATATGATCATGCACAACCATTTATGCAGCAGGTTTCCGATTGGATTGCGGATATCTTTTATGACATATTGCCTGAAGCAGGCTTTGAAGTTCGGGATGAACAGATTTATATGGCGTTTCAGCTAGAGCGCGCTTTTGCGGAGAAACAGACGATTTTTGCGGAAGCTGGCGTAGGTACGGGGAAAACGCTGGTGTATCTATTATATGCGCTGTGCTATTCACGCTTCATGAAGAAGCCGGCCATCATTGCATGTGCCGATGAATCGTTAATTGAGCAGCTCGTTAAGCCAGGCGGGGATATTGATAAAATCTCTCGCCATTTGAATATGGAAATCGATGCTCGACTCGCTAAATCGCCAGATCAATATGTGTGTTTGGTCAAGCTGGACGAAGCGCGATTCGGACATGAGGATACAGGGTTGTACCGTGAGGTGCACGAGTCACTTCCTGATTTTGTGCATACACGAGAAGCATTACAAACGTTCCATGCGTACGGCGACCGTAAAAACTACCCGCAGCTGAGCGATGAGCAGTGGCACCGGATGAACTGGGATGCGTATCAGGATTGCTTTGTCTGTGATAAACGCCACCGTTGTGGACAAACCTTATCCCGTGAATCGTACCGGAAGTCAGCGGATCTGATCATTTGTTCGCATGATTTCTATATGGAGCATGTGTGGACGTATGACGGCAGAAAGCGTGAGGGACAGCTGCCATTGCTGCCCGATCACTGCACGGTTGTATTTGATGAAGGCCATCTGATGGAATCTGCGGCACAAAAAGCGCTAACCTACAAGCTGAAGCATATGGTGTTCGAGGAATTGGTCATTCGCTTATTGAAAGGTGAGGTCCGTGAAACGCTTGCCGTCTGCATTGATCGAGCGATTGAACAGAGCGAACGGATGTTTGAAGTGTTGGAGGGCTGTTGTCGCCCAATCGTTGGATCGGAACGGAAGATGATCGTTATGACGGATCTCTTGAAAAGAGAGATTCATACGCTCTGTGATATTTTGTCCGAGATTGAAGAGGAGCTCGTCTTTGAAGGGGAAATGTTTACCCTGAATGACTATCAACTGAAAATTGTTGAGGAGCATCTGGAGATGATGCAGAAGGCGCTCGCGCTATTCCGCAACGATCATTCCTTCATTTGCTGGGCAACGGAAAGCATTACAGGTCTCAGTTTGGTTATCATGCCAAGAACGGTGAAAGAAGTGCTGAAGGAGCATGTTTTTTCTTCTAAAATGCCAATCGTGTTCTCGTCGGCAACCCTTTCGGTGGAAGGTAGCTTCGACTATGTGGCGAACAGCTTGGGATTAGAGAAGTATCTCTCATTCTCAGTTGATTCACCGTATGACTATGCGGAGCGGATGGAAGTGCTTGCACCTCGCTTCACGGATGGCGGAACGTTCCATGAGAAAATGGATTGCGCGGTTGGATTGCTGAAAAGGACGGAAGGTAGAGCGCTTATTCTGTTCCCGACCTATCAAGAATTGCAACGATTCAAGAGTGAAATGTCATCTCGATCAGATTGCAAGGATCTAACCTTCTTCTATGAGGGGGATCAAGAAATCTCTCACGTGATTGCTTCGTTCCAAGGGGATGAGCACAGCGTCTTGGCTGCGGTTAGTCTGTGGGAGGGACTGGATATTCCGGGCCCATCGCTTTCGAATGTTATCGTCTGGGCGCTGCCATTTCCTCCGCAGGATCCGGTGTTTAACGCGAAACGTGAAGCTTCGGTGTCACCGTACGAAGAAGTCGATATTCCTTATATGCTGCTTCGGTTGCGTCAAGGAATGGGGCGTTTAATTCGAACGCGTGAGGATAGCGGGATCATTGCGATTTTCAGTAATGAGCTGCTTACAAATCCGTCGCTGCGTGAGCATATTGAGCGAGTTTTACCTGCTGGCGTTGTATTGAAGTCGGAATAGTCTATGAAAAATAACGTTAAACTACTATGAGAGTAGATATGAGTAAAGGAGGGAAGAGAGTAGAGATGAATGCTGTGGAAAATCAAGCTGGACCGGTAGGGAATCACGCCGAAATTAAGAGGAGTGTCCCGTGGATTTACTTTGTTATCTTTTTTGCTGTATTAAATGAATCCGTGTTTAACGTTTCCACCCCAAACATTGCGGAACAGTTCGGGCTCGATGCTTCTGGTGTTAGTTGGGTTGTTACGATCTTTTTTATCGTGTTTGGGATGGGGATGGTTATTTTTGGCAAGCTTTCCGATATGTTCAGTATTAAAAAGCTGATTACCATCGGGATCGTTGTTTATGCGATCGGATCCGTCCTTGGATTCGTAGCACAGTCGTGGTATCCCGCTGTTATCCTATCCAGGGCCATCCAAGGAGCAGGAGGCTCGGCGATTCCCGCGCTTATTTTCGTAATGGTTGCTAGGTATTTCTCCGTGGAAGAACGGGGGAAAATGTTTGGCATCATTACATCGGTCGTATCCTTCGCGATAGGCATTGGCCCTGTGCTAGGCGGTTATATCGCAGGCTCGTTCCACTGGGCTTACCTGTTCTTAGTCGCAGTTCCAGTCGTGATTGCCATACCTTTCTTTCAAAAGTTTCTACCTACTGAGCCGCGGCAAGCAGGAGCCTTGGATATTCTAGGTACCATCTTCCTAGGCGGCGTGATCTCCATGCTCATTTTATTTACCACGGAAGGGAGTTGGATGTTTGCTGTTACAGCCATTGCAGCACTCATCCTATTCATTCTACGTATTCGTAAGGCCAAAGATCCGTTCGTAGAACCTGCTTTATTCGCGAATTCCCGCTATCGCAATGGACTATTAATCGGATTTCTCATTTTCGGTTCGGTCATGTCGGTGATGTTTGTTATCCCATTGATGATGAGTAAAGTCTACGGTCTCAGTTCAGAAAATATTGGTCTCCTTATGTTTCCAGGTGCTTTCAGTGCCGTTATCTTCGGGAAAATTGCTGGTAACATGACAGTCAAGAGAGGCAGCCACTATGTTGTGTATCTAGGATTGTTCCTGATTGCACTAAGCCTTTTGCTGCAATCTTCGACGATTGGAATGTGGGTATGGTACATTGGCGTGGCGCTTGTACTGATGTACATTGGATTTTCGTTCGTACAAACGGCATTAACCGAGAGCATTACACAAATTTTGCCGATGAATCAAATTGGTATTGGCATGGGATTCTTTAACATGACGTCTACGATTGCTGGAGCAGTCGTTACCGCATTAGTTGCCAAAATCATGGAGAAGAAGCTGCTTGATTTCCCATTTCACCCGTTACTCTCTGACTCGAATGCCTTCTTGTACGGGAATCTTATTCTGATTCTGTGCCTAGTTGTCGTGGCTAGCGCGGTTTGGTATTTCGTTTCTTTAGGCAAAAAAGCGCCTAAAGGCACACACAGCCCTGTGACGGAGTAGGCTAATTCGTAGACATATCGAACGACATATTTGTGATCATGGTCAGCTCTCGCTAGATTCTTTCTAGCGTAGGCTGATTTTTTTGTCGCAGCGCAGTCTATTGGTTAACAAAAGCGTGTATATATAACATATATTTGAAAGCGTTTACAACTTGTCCAAAGAATAACGATCGACCCAATCAACCTCGGCCAATCAAGAGATGACAACAAGAATACGTCGAAGGAGGTCGTCGCATGCAGTTGTCCTATACCGAGACGCAACAAGAAATTCGAACAAAAGTCAGGGATTTCGCACTAGCGGAAATCGAGCCGAGTTCAGAAGAAAGGGATGAAGAAGAGCGGTTTGATCGTGTGATTTTTGACAGAATCGGTGAACTCGGATGGTCAGGGCTGCCATGGCCTAAAGCAAACGGAGGAGGAGGATCCGATTTTCTAACGTATGCGATGGTCATCGAAGAGCTTTCACGCGTATGTGCTTCTACAGGTGTGATGCTCTCCGTGCATACGTCATTAGCCAGCTGGGCGATTCATACCTATGGTACGGAAGCTCAAAAAGAAACCTTTCTAAAGCCATTAGCTGAGGGCAAATTATTAGGTGCCTATTGTTTAACTGAGAGTGAATCCGGCTCAGATGCTGGAGCCATGCGAACGACCGCTGCGAATGCGGGAGATGCATATGTGCTTAACGGATCTAAGCTATTCGTTACGAATGGCGGGGAGGCGGAGGTGTACATTGTATTTGCCTTAACGGATACCCAGAATAAGCAAAGGGGCTGCACGGCGTTCATCGTAGAAAAAGGAACCCCTGGGCTTATTTTCGGCACGAAAGAGAAGAAGCTCGGTATCCGTGCATCCACCACGATGGAGCTGAGATTTGAGGATTGCAGAGTACCCGTTGAGAACCGACTCGGCCCGGAAGGAGAAGGCTTCCGCATTGCAATGCGTAGTCTTGATGGCGGACGGATTGGGATAGCCGCGCAAGCAACGGGAATCAGCCAAGGTGCCTTCGACGTTGTCGTTGCATATGGAGCTGGAGCTGGTTTGCGCAGCAATGAACAGTTCGATGCCCATCTGTCTGAAATGACGACGCACATTGAAGCCGCAAGGCTGCTGACCTATCAGGCCGCTTGGCGTAAAAGCCAAGGGCTCACGTATGGGAAGCAGGCTGCCATTGCGAAGCTTTTTGCCAGTGATACGGCTGTAAAAGTATGTTTAAAAGCTGTTCAATTGTGCGGTATTTCGGGCTGCTTGAAGGAGTTGAAGGTGGAGCGTTATCTACGTGATGCCAAAGTAACTCAAATTTATGAAGGGACGAATGAGATTCAGCGTATTGTGATTTCGCGTTTGCTGCTTTCTGAAAGCACGTAGGAAGGGAGAGCGAAAACATGAGTGATCACTATTTGCCTGGACTTGAGCATGTGATTGCCAGCGAGACTAGCATTTCATATCTCGACGTGGAGAAGGAAGAAATCGTCATTCGCGGGTATGATCTCATGGAACTTGCGCAGCAAGTCACCTACTTAGATGTCGTTGGTCTTCTGCTTGAAGGCGTTTTGCCGGATCAGCAGAGGCGATTGGTCATTGAGTCGGAGATACAGTCTGTCTATGGATTACCCCCAAATGTGCGTGCCATGCTTCATTTGATGCCGGATCGGGCAGATATGATGGATGTGCTCCGAACGAGTATTTCAGCATTAGCAAGCTTTGATGAGGAGCTGGATGATCGATCTCACGAAGCAAACGGACGCAAAGCGATTCGTCTGCTAGCCAAAGTACCGCAAATTGTCGCGTATGGCTATCGCGCAATCACCAAACAGCCGCTTGTTGAGCCAGATCCTACGTTGTCGTATACGGCTAACTTTCTGTATATGATTACTGGAGAAATACCGACACAGATCGAGGAGGCGATATTTGATCAATCGTTAATTGTATATAGTGAGCATGAACTTCCCAATTCGACGTTTACGGCTCGCGTCATTGCTTCGACGCAATCTGATCTATATGGGGCCTTAGTCGGTGCAGTAGCTTCGCTCAAAGGTACCTTGCACGGAGGGGCGAACGAAGCTGTCATGCACATGCTGCTTGAAGCGGGTTCTGAAGATGATCTTGAAGCGTTGATTCGTTCGAAACTTGCACGGAAGGAGCGCATCATGGGCTTTGGGCATCGCGTGTATATGCGAAAACCTGATCCAAGAGCCCTGCTAATGAAGGATGCATTGGCTCAGCTTGCACCTGCATGTAAGCAACAGGAACTGTACGATATGTGCGTACGCGGGGAAACCGTGATGAGGACCGAGAAGGGGCTGCATCCTAATTTGGATTACTATGCCGCGCCTGTCTATTACTTACTTGGCATTCCGATTGAGCTGTTTACACCTGTTTTTCTTGCAGCACGAACACTTGGTATCAGTGCACATGTGATGGAGCAGCATGCCAACAATCGCCTCTTTCGGCCTCGAGTCCGTTATACCGGAGTAAGGGATTTACACCCGCCGCACGTGCAAAGTCTTTCAGAAAGTGAGGACGAGATCGTATGAGTACGCCTGATGAATCGACGCAGAGGGAGATGATTTTTGACCCGCTTATTGTGGAGATTGCTGACTACGCTTTGCATGCCGAAATTGAGAGCGAAGAAGCGTATCAAATTGCTCAGCATGTCCTGCTAGACTCTTTGGGAACAGGGTTGCTGGCGCTGCGTTTTCCGGCATGTACGAAGCATCTTGGTCCGATTGTTCCAGGTGCTGAGGTGGTTGGCGGTGCTCGTGTACCTGGCACAAGATATGAGCTAGACCCCGTGCAAGCCGCATTCAATATCGGTTGTATGATTCGTTGGCTTGATTACAATGATACTTGGCTAGCCGCAGAATGGGGGCATCCATCGGATAATCTGGGCAGTATTCTAGCTGTGGCCGATTATGTAAGTCGCAAACGCATCGCAGAGGGGCAGGCGCCATTCACCATGAAGGACGTCTTAACGATGGCGATCAAAGCCCATGAGATTCAAGGTGTGCTTGCGTTGGAAAATAGTCTTAATGCAGTTGGCTTGGATCATGTCCATCTCGTGAAAATCGCCTCAACCGCGGTGGCTACAGCCATGCTGGGAGGAACGAAAGAGGAGGTATGCAGCGCCATTTCTAATGCGTGGATTGATGGTGCGAGCTTGCGAACGTATCGGCATGCACCTAATACTGGCTCTAGGAAATCATGGGCAGCCGGTGATGCAACGAGTCGAGCGGTACGATTGGCTTTAATGGCAGTTGGAGGTGAAATGGGCTACGCTTCTGCATTGACAGCGCCGAATTGGGGCTTTCAGGATGTGCTTTTTGAGGGAAAAACGCTAACGCTCGCGAGACCTTTACGCTCATATGTGATGGAGCATATTTTATTTAAAATCTCATTTCCTGCGGAGTTTCACGCTCAAACGGCCGTTGAGTGCGCACTTACACTTCATGAACGTGTCAAAGACCATTTAGTTGACATAACTAAAATTATGTTAACTACACATAAATCAGCTTTACGAATTATTGATAAGAAAGGGGCCCTGCATAATCCAGCAGATCGTGATCATTGTCTGCAATATATGGTTGCGATCGGTTTATTATTTGGAACGTTGACTGCTGAGCACTATGAAGACGATATGGCTGTCGACCCACGGATTGATGCGCTTCGGGAACGTATGGTTGTCGTCGAGAACGAGCAGTACAGCAAAGACTATCTGGATCCTGATAAGCGTTCCATTGCAAACAGCATCCAGATTTATTTCAAAGATGGAACGTGCACGGAGAAAATTGTGTGTGAATATCCGATCGGGCATCGCAGGCGTCGTGCTGAAGGGTTGCCAAAGGTGATCGATAAGTTCAAAGCGAATGTGCAAACGCGCTTTCCTAAGAAGCAAACAGAGGAGATTATGAAGCTATCACTCGATTATGAGAAGCTCGTTCAAACATCTGTTCCATCGTATATGTCGCTTTTCGTGATATAAATTTGTCCGCAGATCAGCAGTGTGAGGTAGGAGGTCTCTATGTCATGGCTAATTGAGGAGGAGCCGAGTCAAGAACAGTTAGCTGTCCAATGGCGCTGCTTAGTGGAAACGGGACCTATTCTCCAGATCCCGGGTACACACGATGGGATGGCAGCAAGAATGGCGAAGTTGGCCAACTTTCAAGCGATATACTTATCGGGGGCTGCCTACACGGCTAGCAGGGGGCTGCCTGATTTGGGGCTCATTTATTCCAACGAGGTTGCAGAGCGTGCACGTGAGCTTGTTCGCGCATCTGGGCTTCCGTTGTTGGTCGATATTGATACAGGGTACGGCGGCATTCTGAATGTCGCTCGGACGGCTAAGGAGATGGTGGAGGCCAAGGTCGCCGCTGTGCAAATTGAGGATCAAGATATGCCAAAGAAATGCGGGCACCTCAGCGGTAAAAAACTCATTTCTTCTGAGGAAATGTGTCAGAAAATCCGCACGCTCAAAGCCGTGAGTCCGACGCTATATATTGTTGCACGGACCGATGCGAAAGGCTTAGAAGGTATGGCTGAGGCCATTACCCGTGCAAAGCAATATCTCGCCGCTGGGGCGGATGCTATTTTTCCAGAAGCACTCGAGAGTGAGGAGGATTTTCAAAATTTCCGAAGAGAAGTGGACGCACCTCTTTTAGCTAACATGACGGAATTCGGGAAGACACCCTACTATACTTCAGCACAATTTGAAAGCTGGGGCTACCGGATGGTACTCTATCCAGTCACGTCGCTCCGTGTCGCAGCCAAGGCTTATGAGCGTGTATTTGAGGAGATTCGTCAACAAGGGACGCAGAAAGCTTTGTTAGATGGGATGCAGACGCGTAATGATCTATATAAGGCGATTCGATACGAGGAATATGAAGCGTTAGACGGGACAATTGCGCGATCAACATGGGAGGATAAGAGTTAGTTGCATGCGGCTTGAGGGAGGGCTCCACATGGATTACAGCCTTTCAGAGGAATTGGAAATGATTCGCAGCATGGTGCGAGATTTTGCGACTGGGGAGGTTGCGCCGTCGTCGGCGCTGCGTGATGAAGAGGAGCGGTTCGATCGCCCGTTATTCGAGACCATGGGTGAGCTTGGCTTAACGGGGATTCTATGGTCCGAGGCGTATGGCGGACTAGGCTCGGATACGTTGACCAGTTGCTTGGTGTTGGAGGAGTTGGCTCGAGCTTGTGCTTCGACGGGGTATTCCCTATTTGTGCATAGTGCGTTGGCAGGTGCGGCTATTTCTACGTTTGGTACGGAAGAACAGAAGAAGCTATTCTTACGTCCGATGGCTGAGGGAATTAAGCTTGGCGCTTATGCGTTGACCGAGATGGCTTATTTGACGGGTTCAGCGGGAGGTGAACAGCAAACGAGAGCACTGCGAGACGGGGACGAGTACGTATTGCAGGGCGCTAAGTTTTTCGTCGCGAATGCAGGTGAAGCGGATGTTTATATGGTGTTTGCTGCAACGGGGGATGACCCAAAGGCGCACATGAGCAGTGCTTTTATCATTGAGAAAGGCACACCTGGTTTCATGATAGGCAAAAAGGAAAGGAAACTCGGGACGCGCGCGTCACCAAGCAGGTCGGTTGAGTTAGCTGACTGCCGCATTCCATTGGCAAATCGTCTTGGAGAGGAAGGAGATGGCCATCGGATTGCTTTGCATACGCTGGAGGGTGCACGCAGCGGAATCGCAGCCCTCGCTGTTGGTCTAGCACAAGCGGCAATGGAAGAAGCTATTGCATATGCCAAGACTCGCAAGCAGTTCGGTAAGCCGATTGCTCAGCAGCAAGCTATTGCTTTCAAGCTAGCGAACATGGCAACGCAAATCGAAGCGGCAAGATTGCTTACGTACCAAGCTGCTTGGCGGGAGGATCAAGGTTTGGGAGATGGAGGGAGCACTTCTTATTCCAACCTTTTTGCAGGGGACATGGTGATGTCGGTGGCGATTGAAGCTGTTCAAATCCATGGCGGCTATGGGTATACGCAGGCTTTTCCTGTTGAGCGGTTTATGCGTGATGCCAAAATGCTTCAAATGGTTGAAGCGACAATAGATGAGCAGCGGAGAGCAATTGAGCGTGTTTTAAAGGTGAAGTGAGCAAGATGGAGGCGATGACCATGCGGGAAAGCGTCATCGTAAGCGGGGCGAGAACACCATTTGGCAAATTTGGCGGAGCCCTGAAAGATGTTCCAGCTGTCGAGTTGGGCGGGATCGTTATCAAGGAAGCCATACGACGTTCGTCTATAGATCCCTCATCGATTGACGAGGTCATTATGGGCATGGTGCTGCAGGGAGGTGCAGGGCAAATTCCGTCCCGCCAAGCGGCGCGCAAGGCAGGACTGCAATGGGATGTGACATCGGAGACGATCAACAAAGTGTGCGCCTCCGGCATGCGCAGTGTGACAATGGCGGATCAAATCATTCGCTCGGGAGACGCATCGATCCTCGTGGCCGGTGGCATGGAGAGCATGAGCTGCGCTCCTTATCTCGCGACCCATGCACGGTGGGGAGCGCGGATGGGCGAACAGCGTCTCATCGATCTGATGATTCATGATGGACTGACATGCCCGTTTGAACGTGTGCATATGGTTGTTCATGGAAGTCGTGTTGCTGCGGAGTTCAGCATTGAACGTCAAGCGCAGGATGAGTGGGCGCTTCGAAGCCATCAGCTAGCGTTGCATGCGATGTCTAAAGGTTATTTCGCAGAAGAAATTGTGCCCGTCCCTGTCGGCACCATTGTGATGGACCGCGATGAGGGGCCACGCGCGGATACGAGTTTGTTGAAGCTGGCTGCATTAACGCCAGTATTCGATAAGCAAGGCAGCATTACAGCAGGGAATGCGCCAGGTGTGAATGATGGCGCAGCTGCTTTGGTTGTGATGGCGAGGGAAAAGGCCGAAGCCCAGGGCGTAAAGCCGCTCGCGACGATAGTTGGCCATACCAGTGTTGGTGAGCGAGCGCCTTATATTGCGACGACGCCAGCGCTGGCGATCCGGAAGGTGCTGCAGCAAACGGGAATGACGCTGGATCAAATCGATCGATTCGAGGTGAATGAAGCTTTTGCCGCTGTCGTGCTCACGAGCGAAACTTTATTAGGGTGGGACGCGCAGCGGGTCAATGTCAATGGCGGCGCCATTGCACTCGGTCATCCAATCGGAGCGAGCGGCACTCGGATTATTCTCACATTAATTCATGAGCTTCGCAGAATGGGAGGTGGTTACGGCATTGCAGCGATATGCAGCGGAACGGCACAAGGCGATGCAATATTGCTTCGTGTAGAGTAAATCTATCGCAGGTTATTGGTATGCATTTCATGAACCCTGTTCCCGTGATGCCGCTCATTGAAGTCATTCGCGGACTCGAAACCTCTCAGTCCGTATTTGATGCAAGCTCGGGATGAAGCATCCCATGGGCCCGTTACAGCTAGCTGATTTTATTGGGTTGGATACGTGCCTATCGATTATGCAGATCCTTTATGAAGGTTTCAAGGATCCTAACTATCGAGCATGCCCGCTTCTGCGGAAATATGTAAAGCCGGGGCGATTGGGACGCAAATCGGGACATGGATTTTATGCCTATTAAGGCTGATCGATCAGCAATATGGAAGCTTGGAAAGGGCAGTCACTCGGATGAGGGACTGTTTTTTTGTTTTGGAAGGGGAAAGGGGTATTTAAATGGAATAGGTAAGTAACGAATGGGATCAACTTGAGTATGGGAAGGATGAATGTGTATGATGGAAACAGTATGTTTAGGATGCCAGTTAGCGAATGGACAAGTTTCAGCTCATGTCGTTTATGAAAATGAATGGATAATTGGCATCTTGGATATTGTGCCATTGAATGAAGGGCATGTTCTTCTGCTTCCCAAGCGTCATTGTACAGAGATCGAAGAGTTGGACGAGACGACGTCAGCAGCTATGCTGGACGCTACACTGAAAATATCTCGTTTGATCAAAAAGCTCTATCAGCCAGATGGTGTCACGATTCTTCAAAATGGTGGTATGTTCAACGATTTAGGCCACGTTCATGTGCATGTATTTCCGAGATATGCTGGAGATGGCTTTGGCTGGTTGGAACCAGAGGATAAAAATGACAATCGCAATCGGTTGGCAGATACCAAATTACAGATGATTAAATATAGGAGTGTTACAAGTGGATAGCCAATATGACATTGTAGAAAGCCCTATGAAGAAGCGATGAATTATGCGCGGAACGGCGAGAGGCAATTGGATGCTACGATGGTTTATTACAAAGAGTTGGCATCCCTCTAGTAACATGATAAACTGCTATGGGGCGACACCGCAGTGAATTGATCTGTTTTAATAGCGTGAGCAGATCAAGTTGGTGTCCAACAAAGGAGGCAATCTCATTGAAATTTCGAGCCGTATCGAATGAGACCAAGATGAATTATATGCTCTGGAGTATACAGAATGAAATTAGGAAAGAAAATAAGTACTTGGCATCGTTACCTTTCGATCCTTCGCCTATCATAGGGACAGTGAAGTATCACCTGGATCAGTGGGATCCGATTCAATTACTTGAGGTGGGCAGTCCAGACGATGAGTATGATGGTGAGGCTCGCAGCGTAACCATTTATATAATAAAGCATATGGATGATATGACCGTTGCTGGTCTAGGACAAGCGATCCAACATATTTTCAAAAAATCCTTTCGACATTTGTTTCAGTCCGATGAAGAGACGATTGAAATTGCCGTTGGCATTTTACGTGATTTGACTAATGGAAATGAGGATGTATCGTGAGTGAAATGGTTGGGAAATACTGTGCCAAGTTTTTTGGCAAAACAGGTGTCATTCTTGAAATTGGCGTTGTGAAAAAGGTAGCAAGCCGTACCATTCATGTGGATTGGGGTACGAAAACATGGGTGTATCAGAACCGAGACTTTACCTGGACGCCGCTTACCAAGGAAGAATTCGAAGATAAGTACAAAAAACCGAAATTCTCAGACACAGCATTGGTACGTGCCGCGGAATTAGGCCTGAAAATTACGTATAACTAGAAATGAAATTGCGGCTGCCTAAGGCGGCCGTTCTTTTTTGCCTGTATAGTAGTCTTCGCTAGGAGAGTTTGAATGTTACTTATTTTTTCCAAATAAATGGGCTCTGTGCATGATAAAATAAGGTATAGGATGAATCGAAGTGAGGTGCAATGATGAAATTTGTGCTCTTATTCGGCCCACAAGCTGTTGGTAAGATGACAGTCGGCCACGAACTTGAAAAAATAACTGAATTGAAGCTCTTCCATAATCATATGACGATTGAACTTGTTCATCCTTTTTTCGGGTATTCCGCAGAAACATGGCGGCTAGTCGAGCTTTTTCGTTGTGAGATCTTTGAAGCTGTCTCGAAAAGTGAACTTTATGGCTTGATTTTCACGTACGTGTGGGCGTTTGATGTACAGGCGGAATGGGACTTTGTGGAGAAAATCTGTACGATTTTCGAATCCAAAGGCGGTGAGATCTATTTCGTTGAACTTGAAGCGCCAGTGGAAGAACGCGTTGAACGGAATAAAACGCCGCATAGACTTGAGCATAAGCCTACCAAACGAGATGTTGCACAATCTGAACAGAATTTGCACGCAAGCATGGAGAAGCATCGATTAAACTCGTTCGAAGGTGAAATTACGAGAGAAAATTATTTCCGAATCAACAATGCGGGCTTAAGTCCAGAGGACGTCGCCGAGATGATCAAAGAAAAGTTTCATTTCTGATTCCTCTACACAAAGGATGGAGGCATGAATGATGTTACACATTAGAGAGTTGCAGCTTACCGAAGAGTATCCGATTCACTTGTTTCTTTTAGCAGATCCAGAATTAGCTATGGTAGAGTCTTATGTCTATCGATGCAAATGCTTCATATTGGAAGAAAATCATGAAATTATCGGTTCCTATTTACTTTTACCGACAAGACCGAAGACGATTGAACTGGTGAATATCGCGGTAATTACTAAGAAACAGGGCAGGGGCTACGGGAAGGAACTCGTTAGGCACGCGGTGGAAACCGCAAGAACTTTGAACTATCAAACGATTGAGGTAGGTACGGGGAATTCGGGCGTGCAGCAGCTTGGACTATACCAAAAATGCGGATTTCGCATCTACGGCGTGGACCTCGATTTCTTTACTAGGCATTATAAGGAACCCATTTTCGAAAATGGGATTCAATGTCGCGATATGATTCGCTTGCGTCAAGATTTATAAATGGCGTGGGATAAAATAGGAAAAACTCCTGCTAATGTGACATTTAAGCCCAATAGGAGGAGTTTTTCTGTATAAATGAAAACGCCGTTCGCGTCTATTCATTATTACCCAACTCGTACATATTCAAACTCATAAATGGCCTGAAACTTATTAAGTACGCGTTGCGTTCAGGGCTTCATTGAAAATTCATTAAAAACACACCATGACTCCCAATTTGGGTGGTAGGGTGTGTTTTTGGGTTAAGCACTGAATTCCGAGTCTATCCAATAGATAAGGAGCATCCATTGACTTGAAAAGGAACCTGCGGTATACTTCATCCATCGGTCATTTATTTAGTAAATTAGTAATTTAGTAAACGGAGGAATAAGAATGAAAATACCTACAACACTCAAACATAAACCCGTAATCGTAGCTGAGAATTATGCCAACATTGACGGACGATATACCCAAAACACCGATACACAAGGCCTTTCCCTAGGTCTTGCGCAGTGGAACGACAGGGGTAAGGTCGATATTTCTGCAAAAGTATGGCGTTACACAGGGGAGAAATGGTCCCGCCAATCCGAGGAACTGCCTTTGCACCGCGTATTAGATTTGGCGATTCTCGTTTGCCGAACGAAGTTGCATTTTCAAGAGGATGCCTATCGGTATGAGAATTCCTATAATCCTGACAATCCCGTGATCGACAGAATCGGGCTGCAAGGGGATGCTATGACCGTTGGTGTGTGTACGGATAATGAGAAAATTAACGAAGATATCAAGCTCTTCAGTCAAGCGCTGAGTGATGACGGAGAGTTGATCGGTGAACGCTTGCGCACGCTTTCAAGGATTTTAAAAGAAATGGGGTATTGATCAAAATGATAGACAAACAGAAGAAAAAGGAGCTTGCCACTAACTATAAGCAAACGTTCCGGGCGATGGGTGTTTATCAAATTCGAAATATCCTGAACGATAAAATATATGTGGGCGGCAGCATGGATCTAGACGGGATGAAGAATCGCCTTGAATTTTGTAAACAGATGAATACGAATACGTTCAACGAGCTTCAGAAAGATTGGGCGACGTTCGGAGGTAATAGCTTTGTTTTTGAAGTGTTAGATCGCATCGAGCCAAGAGATGAAATCATGTCGGATGCCGCCGATTTGAAAAGCTATCGAAGAGAAGTGGATGCGCTGCTTGAATTATGGCTAGAGAAGTTAGAACCGTACGACGAGAAGGGCTATAACAAACGCAAGCGTTAGTGCTTCGTCTTTTTCCATTTACCAAGGGGTTCCGTCTTAGCGGATATCCTTTTTTTTGCATAAATAGGAAGGTATCCTCTAATTCTATGGCGAAATGTTGATAGATGAAATCAATGTCACTTAGAGAGACCTACATAGAAGGAGTAGATGCAGATGAATTACCGTCAACTTGGCGATACAGAGCTTCAAATTAGTGAGGTTAGCTTCGGCACATGGGCCATCGGTGGAGGCTGGGGCGAGGCGAATGACGATGAATCAATCCGAGGGTTACACCGTGCGATGGATGCTGGGGTAAACTTTTTTGATACGGCAGATGTGTATGGCTCAGGTCATGCGGAAGAGCTCCTTGCGAAAGCGACGAAGGGGAAAGAAGATGAGGTGCATATCGCGACGAAATTTTGCCGTTCTGGCGATATCCATGATCTCGCGACCTATTCCGAGGAAGCTGTTCGCCAATTTGCTGAAAATAGCTTGAATCGATTGAATCGTGAACGAATCGATCTCTATCAAATTCACTGTCCGCCTCTGTCAATTCTGAAAGACGGATCCGTTTTCGAAGTGCTGGAGAAATTGAAAGCCGAGGGCAAAATTCGTCATTACGGCGTGAGCGTTGAAACGGTGGAAGAAGGCTTGTTCTGTCTCACCGTACCTGGGGTTAAAGCGTTACAAGTGATCTTTAACTTGTTCCGTCAAAAGCCTGCTGAAGCCCTCTTCCCACAAGCGAAAGCTGCAGGTGTTGGTATTCTTGTCCGGCTTCCGCTCGCCAGTGGCCTTTTGACAGGGAAATTCACGGCTTCCAGCACATTTGCTGCGGATGATCACCGGAATTTCAATGCGAATGGCGATCAATTTAACGTTGGTGAAACGTTCGCAGGGCTGCCTTTTACGAAAGGCGTTGAGCTCGCGAAGGAGTTAGCTTGGATCGGCGAAGGTCGTGGCAACATGGCACGCGCATCGATGCGGTGGATTCTGGAGAATCCCAACATTACGTGTATGATTCCTGGCTTTAAAAACGTTAAGCAGATTGAAGACAATCTGGCTACTCTAGACGTACCATCGTTCAATTCGGAAGAGCAGGCGCGTCTACACAGCTTTTATACAACTCAGGTACACGAACACATTCGCGGTGCGTACTAGCCTAAATCGAAAGGGATGAGGTTTCAGGGGGAAGCGAAATGGATATAATAACACCACAACGTTTATATCATGGGACGACGGACAATCTCGTCAACCTTTTTCAAGATAAATTACTGGATAGTAACTTTTGGCGTCCTGGACGCGACTTTGGTGAAGGATTTTATACGACGATTTCAGCAGCACAGGCACGCAATTGGGCACGAAAAGCGGCAGCTCGATCTATTATGGGGCATGAACTTCCATGTGTGCTGGAGATTGAACTCATCGCGATTCCTGCGAAGATGGAGCCTCTTATTTTTCTAAGTGATTCCCTAGCGTGGGCTGAATTTGTGATGGGGCATCGCAGCGTCATGAAAAAAGGTGAAGCAGATCCTTGTCATAAGCATCCTGATATCATTATTGGTCCTATGGCGGATGGGGATACTGGACGAATTATTGAAGAAGCAGTACAATTAAATAAAGATGTACATTGGTTTTATGATCAAATTTTACGAACCACACGTGGTCGCAAATTAGATGCGTTACGTCTTGGGAACCAAGTCGTTTTTTCCTCTGAGAAGTGGGAAGCGTCGCTACGTTTTGTTGGTTATAACATTTTTACGGGAGGCAGGTGGATCTATTATGAAAACACAAGTTCGGCTGAATCTATATGAACGCGGAATCGTTGATGCCCTAGTTCAGAGTTTCGGTTTCACCGCGCAAGGTGCTCGAAAGCTTGTTGTCGAATATGCGGAGGTCATTCGTAAATTAGGTGGCTATGACACCTGTTATGATCATGCGGAGCGGCTGGTTCAAGCCACAACCATCAATTACAAGCCGGAAGAATGGCTGAAGCGGATTAATGTGATTGCGAAGGAAGCCGCTCAGGACAAAGGCATTCTACACCTTGAGGCAGGACTGCACGTTCATGTACGTTAAATAAATGGATTAGAAGCTCATCCTATGGTTGAGCTTTTTTTTACGACTAAAGAGGAGGAAATATAAACAAATGATTGAACACATTCGCACAAACAATGTACAGCGATTCACTGGCTTCGGTGCCTTGTACGATGAAAGTCGGCCGACGGCACCTCAGGAAGTAATTACAATCTTGACGACGTATTTACAACGCAAACCACAAACAGTTGTAGATGTTGGCTGTGGCACGGGCCTTTCCTCATTTCTATGGTTGAAAGATGCTGAGCGAATCATCGGCGTTGAGCCAAGTGATGACATGCGTGCAGTCGCCATTGCCAAATGGGAAGCGATGCAAAAGCCGGCAAACCTGCAGTTCATGAAGGGCTTATCCCATGAGCTGGATTTACCCTCAGCTTCTACTGACATTGTGACTTGTTCACAATCGTTTCACTGGATGGAGCCCCAAAGCACATTGCGTGAATTCGCACGAGTACTTCGGCCTGGCGGCGTATTTGCCGCGTATGATTGTGATTGGCCGCCAATGATTGATTTGGAAATCGAGCAGCAGTATTTGAAGCTTACATTGCTTGGAGATCAACGAGCTGCGGAGCTTGCACAAGAGCATGAGTATGCGTATAAGTGGAATAAGGAGGAGCATTTGAAGCAAATCCAAGAATCGGGTTTATTCCGTTATGCAAGAGAAATCGTGTTTCATAATTGGGAGAAATGTGATGCGACTAGGTATGCGAATCTTGCGTTAAGTCAAGGGAGCTTACAAACCGCGCTGAAACTGGGTGCTAAAGATCTTGAGATAGAGGCGGCAGCATTTCGCGAACTCGTGAAGAAAGCGTTCGCTGGAGAAGAACGGTTGATTTTATTTGGATACCGTATGCGGGTAGGTATTGTTTAATTATTGGAAAGAAGGGAACGACCACGAATACGAAGCTGATTTCATTTATATTTTTTTATATTGTCATTTACATGGGTAATGCGGTTTATGGGACATTCATGCCGGTGTATCTCAACAATGCGAAGTTCTCGCAAGAGGAGATTGGGATTTTACTTAGCCTGGGACCGTTGATTGCGATGATTGGTCAACCGGTTTGGGGAGCGTTCGGCGATCGTGCGAGAACGAAGAATCGTGTGCTGCGCGTATTAATTATAGGTAGCGGAGTTTCCATTCTGTTCTTTCCGCTTTCGCATCAGTTCCTCTACATTCTTGTGTTTATATGCATATTTACATTTTTTCAAACCTCGATTTTTGCTCTTAGTGATGCCATAACGTTAGAGGAGTTAGATCGGCATCCGAAGTGGAGCTTCGGTTGGATTCGTCTCGGAGGCACAATAGGCTTTGCCATCATGTCACTCGTTTTTGGATTTATTGCCAAGTCATATATCGAGTCCATGTTTCCGGTCTATGCGGGTACGATGGCTGCCGCACTGTTCTGTTTGTGGCGCTTTCCTCCTGCTGCAGGGCGGGCGACCCAAGTCATGGGGCAGAAATTCCGTGAGCTATTTCGAAATGGTAAGCTTATGTTGTACCTCAGCATGAACTTTGTTATACAAATCACGTTAGGCTATTATTATGCTTTTTTCCCGATCTACTTTAAGGAGATGGGAGGGGACAGCGTACTGCTAGGCTGGTCGATGGTGATTTCTTCACTTAGTGAACTGCCATTTCTCTTGTTCTCAGCGCAAATATTTAAGCGCATCCCGACTTCTGTGATTTTGCTCGTTGCGGCATTGGCGTCATCGATGCGCTGGTTTCTTTTTTCCCAAATTGACGATCCGCATTGGCTGCTGCCGGTTCAGCTGTTACATGGACTCATCTTTATTGTGCTATCCGTCACGCTAGCTACTATTATCAACCGTGAGGTGCCGCCGGAGTGGAAGGCAAGCGGTCAAACCCTCAATGGCTTACTTAGTCTAGGAGCGGCTCGCATTATCGGGAGCTTCTTAGGTGGTATCATGAGCGCGGCATATGGGATGAGACAAGTTTTCCTCTATAGCGCAGGGGTATCTATGGCATGTGTTGTCGTTTATGGGCTTGTAATTTTTCTGCGTATGAAGCAAAGAATCGCTGGAACATAGGCAAATACCGTAAAAGGGACGATTGTCCAATTGGAGAAGCTAGTCAAATTGAATGGGAGGAGATGAAGTCATGATTACACTTCGAAATCTAACGAAGGCGGATGCAGACGAATTCTGGAAACTGCGATTGGAGGGGCTGAAACTTTATCCAGAGGCCTTCTCGGCCTCCTATGAAGAGTCTATTTTGGTACCTGCTGAGGGTGTAAAAGAACGTATTTCTGAGAGTGAAGATCAATTCATTGTAGGTGCTTTTCATCAGGAGAATGGGCTTGTTGGCGTGGCAGGATTCCGTAGAGAAAAGACTAATAAGCTGAAGCATAAGGGCTCGATTTGGGGTGTTTATGTGACAGAGGCCTACCGTAAACAAGGGATTGCGAAGCAAATCATTCAAACGATTATTCAACGTGCGGAGCAATTAGAGGGACTGCGGCTCATTCTTTTGACGACAGGTGTAACCAATGTCGCTTCGAAGAAGCTCTATCATTCACTTGGTTTTAAAACATTTGGGATTGAGCCGCAATCGATGTGCGTGAATGGTGCTTTTTGGGATGAGGAATTTATGGTTTTGGAGTTGGGGGATAGGGGGAAGGAATGATTATTTATTTTTGGATTATATAGTAAATTCGATTATTATGAAATGAAGGTAATTCAAGAAAGTGAAATGAATGAGAGGAAGTGTTGAGGCATGAGCAAACATGAATCTATACTCAGCTATGAGCCAGGTGGTCAACAGATTTGTATGACACGCGTGTTCGATGCTCCTAGAGAGCTCGTGTTTAGAGCGTTTACAGAGGGTAATCTTCTTGTCGAGTGGCTTGGACCTCGTGGGTTGACGATGCAATTGGAGACTTTTGAGCCGAGAAGTGGCGGCAACTGGCGATATATCCATATGGACAGCAACGGGAACGAGTATGCGTTCCGCGGTGTGTATCATGAAGTCACTTCACCTGAACGGATTATTCAAACCTTTGAGTTTGAAGGACTCCCGGAGAAAGGACATGTTATCCTCGAAACAGCGAGATTCGAAGAGTTGGATGGCGATCAGACCAAGCTGTGGATGGAATCTGTGTTCCAATCCGTTGCTGATCGAGATGGTATGCTGCATTCCGGTATGGAGCAAGGGATGCAGGATTCCTATGAACGCTTAGCGGAGCTTCTGGAGAGAATCAAATAGTATTTGATGATTAATGTAATTAATTATTAACGACATGAAGTAAATGTTTCCGAAATAAAAATAGCACAATAAGACATATTGCTGCGTTTTCGAATATGGTGATTCCTGTTTGACTTTGATAAGATACTTCAATAATAGAAGAAATGAAAGGGTTGAAGCTATGCCTTTTTTATCACTGACGAGTTGGAGTTTACATCGGAATCTGGGGCCTTTACGGTGGACACGCTGGGATGATAATACGCGAATGCAATTCACGGATATTCAGGATCAACCGGAGTTGCTTGCACTACTCGAGTTACCAGGTGTTCTAGCGGGGAAGGGGTTTTCTTCACTGGAAGTTTGTCATTTTCATTTTCCGGAGACGAGTGAAGCGTATCTACATACGCTGAAGAACGCATTTGCAGAAGCAGGGTTGCGCTTTTATACGCTTCTGCTTGAATATGGCGATATCTCCAGCTCGGATGAACTGCGTAGACAATCCGACATTGCGTGGATCAAAAGGTGGATTGATATCGCGGCGTTGGTGGGAGCCGAGAGGGTACGCGTCATTGCAGGCGATGCGGAGCCATCGGATCAAGAAGCCTTAGCACGATCCATCGCTGCTTTGCGAGAGTTAGGGCAATACGGTGCAGATCATGGCGTACGCGTTGTTACAGAAAACTTCAAATCGCTCTCCTCTATCGCAGATAATTGTCTTACGTTATTGGATGGATGCGGGCAGAACCTTGGATTTACCTCGGATTTTGGGAATTTCAAGGGCATGGATAAATTTGATGCTCTTACCCGAACCATTCCACATAGTGAATCCATTCATGCTAAAGTGCAAACGAATGCCGAAGGTTACCCTGATGAGGCTGAGTTTATACGATGCTTAGAAATCGCTAAGCTTGTCGGCTATGAAGGGCCGTTAACACTTGTTTACGATGGTCCTGGTAATATGTGGGACGGAATTGAGCGTGTGAGGAAGTTGGCGGAACCTTACTGTAATAGGAATTAAATTGGTTTATTTCGAGAGATCCTGAACAGATTATGCAAATGATCAAAAGTATGTTTCCAGAATTCAAAAGAGTCCATAAAATATGCTATGATACTAGGAAACTCTACACACTACACGCTAGAATAGGAGACTTCTACCATGAGCCAAATATGTAATTATTGCAGCAAAAATGAGGCTTTATCCAATTTGATGATCGAAATCGGTCAATTGCGTGTTTCGACCCTGTACTTATTTAGAGAACAAACATACAAGGGACGTTGTATTGTTGCATTAAATGAGCATCATCATGAATTTTTCCACTTGTCACAGGAGATGCAGGATGCGTACATGCGCGATGTGGCTCAAGCTGCCTCTGCCATCGAGCGTGCTTTTTCACCTGATAAAATTAATTATGGCGCCTTTGGCGACACGATGCCGCATGTCCATTTCCACATTGTGCCTAAGTATAAGGACGGGTACACATGGGGGAAAATGTTTGAAATGAATCCCGCTGCGAATAAGCAGCTGACGGAGCAAGAATATGAGGAAATTATTGGACAACTGAAAAAGCATTTATAAAATAAAAGGATTCAGGATTACTTTAGGCTTTCAGACCACTTTTGAAGTGGTTTGGAGGCTTTTTATTTGTTTAGGTGAAGTCATACTTTTGCCTATTTCCCAAATCACCCTAAATTGGCTAAAGTGGAACGTTATCTGGCCCATCCAGCGGGTCACATGGTGATGCAATCGACACGGCCGCAAACGTTAGCGTTTGGTCTTACGGATTCACCCGTGGGTCAGCTTGCTTGGATTGCAGATAAGTTCCGCGAGTGGGCCCATCGGGGACGTTCGAGCATTTTTCTATGAAATACGTTAGGATTAAATCGTATCCAGTATGATACCAAAAGCCACCTATCATCCAATCGGATGAGCGGTGGCTTTTGGTCGTCTACACAACAGCTAACATAAATGAAAAAGCTAAGAACAGACAGAGAGGACTATAGAATCGCGTATCATACTTAGAGAAAGTCGTGCCTTTGATTCGTTTGAAAAAACCTAGATTTTTGAAATCCCCGACAGCTCTAATCAGGAAAACACTGCCACAAAGTATACACGCCCATTTGGTAAATGTGTTTGCTTGTAAGAAGGACAACGATTCAGACTGAGCAATGAGTACGAAACAAACGGCTAAAATCAATACAGCCACTGCAAGTGTTTCTAACATACGAGGTCTAAAGACGGCGTCGCCATCCGTTTTCTGGGGGATTGCTGCACTGCCGCCCCATCTTCCTCCAAAGGCCCAGTAGATATGGATCGAGCTAATCAATAGTAAGATTGCAGCAGATACATAAACAATATATGAGTTCATTGCTCAATTCCCTCCCATATTACATCCATTTGTTTTTGAAACATGACGATGATATCCTCACCCTGAGATTGAATCAGCGACCAAGAGAGGAGCGTATTAAAGTAGATCCCAACTAAAATAGAAGCAATAAGAGAGGATTCCCAGCGAGTTCGGAACGCGTGATAATCCTTAGCCTCATTAATTATCTGAGTAAGCGTCTGTTGGAATATGACAATATTGGGTGATTCTTCTTTCATAAGTAGGGCGGACTTCATCGTTTCGGATAAGGTAAGTTTTAATAAATCGGAATGTTCTGAGTAGGTGGAGAGCAGCTCTTTGAAAATAAGTTGCAACCGCTCCCTGAGATTGGGCACTTGATGTTTTTGGACAATTTCATTCATGAGTTGGACCTGTGAATGGCCGAGATGAAGGAGGACATGCTCCTTTTTGGGGAAATAATTAAAAAAAGTTCCCTTGGCGATACCACAAGCGGATGCAATTTCTTCAACCGTAACATTGTCGTAACCCTTCTCTTTGAACAGCTCAATAGCCCTCAAAAATATCTGCCCTTTAAGCTCTTGCTTGCGGACTTCTCTGAGCATAAACATCACCTCGCTTGTTAATGACCACGGTCATAATATGACTACAGTCAGTATGATTCTAATTTCCAATAAATACAAGGGGAGTTTGCATCGCTAAAAGAATCAATTGACAGGAATTATTTGGGATTATACACTAGCAACAACATCCAATAATTCAATATGTAAACGCAATGATTGGGACTAATAAGGAACAGCTATTGTTCAGAGAACTGTCGATTCGGTGGAAGACAGTCAATAGACTCCCCAACTCACCCATGAGTGGTAAGGTCGAAGAATTATTGTAGATCTTAACGGTTAACCTCCGTCATCGGGTCCCAAGGATTTGTACTTATTTGTGTTGCAAATCAAGAAGAGTGGTACCGCGAAGGTTAAACCCATCGCCTCTTTGCAGGCAATGGGTTTTTTGGTTTTCCACAAAAAGGGAGGAAATTCGTATGAACAATGTGATCGATTACTATACCAAGTTCGATGAGTGGGGAAGACTAGATCGGGAGCCTATTGAGTTTACGGTGAATTGGCACTACATGAAGCAGTATCTCCCTAGCTCAGGTCTTGTCCTAGATAACGGTGCTGGACCAGGCAAATACGCAATGAAATTAGCGAAACTCGGCTATAACGTGACCCTGTCAGATCTTACGCCTAATCTCGTTGATCTTGCGAGAGATAAGGCAAGTGAGTTGGGTCTGTCAGACATGTTTAATGGTTTTCATACACTGAATGCTACGCATTTACAGGGAATTGATGATCAAACCTACGATGCTGCGCTGATGATGGGCCCCCTTTATCATTTACAAGTGGAAGCAGATCGAGTGGCTGCCGTTAGAGAATTGCATCGCGTAACAAAGAGCAATGGCGTCGTGTTCGTCGCTTTCCAAAGCAGGATGCGGATGCTGCTAACCTCGTTGCTTTACCCAAGTGCTTGGAAACCAAATGACAATATGGCCACTATTCAGCATTTTATAGACGAAGGCATTTTTAATCATACGGATCAAGGTCGGTTTACAGGCGCTTATTATTACAATGTCGCAGATATTAAACCATTTATGGAAAACCTGGGCTTTGAGACGTTAGATTTGATTGGTTCCTCTAACCTAGGCGCCTTATTAACGAATGAACAAAAGCAATTTTGGACTGACCGTGGGGAAATGGAAGAGTTTACCGAGCTTCTTATCAGACTAGCCCGTGATCCATCCGTGTTAGGGGTTTCCTCGCATTTGTTATATATTGGGAGAAAAATTGGAGTGTGAAGAGATGCCGACTGGCGACAGCAAACATACTGAAATTGTATTGGTCACTTCCTGGGGGATGGGCGGATATTGGATATTCGCCTTCAGAGGTCGTTGTGAAGAAGATTCAAGAGGAGTCCGGATTTGATGCGGTACCAGTAAAATTGCTTGCTGTGCTCGATAAAAAGTTTCATAACCATCCTCCGGAGCCTTATCATGTCTACAAAATGTTTATCCTCTGTAAAATAATCGGAGGGAAGGCGCTGGGCGGCGTGGAAACGAGCGAAGTGCAATTTTCAAAGAGAATGAACTCCCGGAATTATCCGCAGAACGGAATACGTTCGCTCAAGTGAAGAGTATGTTTGACTACATGAGGGATCCAGATAAAGAACTCAGATTCGATTAAGTTTGCAGAAGCTTCGATTCAGCTGCTGGAATCCATACATATTCGATTTGTAGCTGTGCTTCGATCACTAGATGCTTCCGTTTTCGCAAAGACATTTACGAGTCCCATCCTCGGCGTGCTGAGTTTGGATGTTGCTTTGCAACGATTCGTTTGGCATGATCGGCATCATATAGCCCAGATTGCTTCTCTGAAAGAGCGAATGGGGTGGTAAGCTCGCCCATAAGCTTAATAATTAGAAAAATGTGGCATGCTAACCGAAGTGTTCAGCTTGCTGTGGAGGTCATGCATAATGGTGCATAGTGTTTTATTGTCTATATTACTTGTAATTGTTGCATTGCCACCGCTCATATTCTTCGGTTACATGTATGCTTTATCGAAGAAACCAAAGCACTCCATCATACGCTCTCACCCGTTCTTAGGTTGGATGCGCTACTTGCTTGAGAAATTGGGACCTGAGTTCCGCCAATATTGGTTTGATCATGACACAGAGGGAAAACCGTTCTCGCGGGCTGATTTTGTTGGCCTGGTCTATGCGGCGAAATACCGTACAGATCTCATCTCCTTCGGTGGTAGACGTGATTATGAGAAGCCAGGATTTTATTTATCCAATGCCATGTTTCCAAAATTGACGAGTGAGCTTCGAGTAGATAATGAAGGTTTGGTGCCTGGGAAGAAATATGTGATTACCGATGAGGGGTTGTTTACAAGGAAGGAAAAGTTCATTGACGAACAGGTTAAACCGTGGCTGCTGCCAGACGATGATGTCATTGTCGTCGGGGAGAATCGCACCTACCCATGGCGGCTCAAAGGGATGTTCGGTGCTTCAGCGACCTCCTATGGGGCGGTTGGGGAGAATTATATTCAATCGACAGGCAGCGGTGCAGCGATGGCAGGCGGATCTTGGATCAATACGGGAGAAGGCGGAGTAGCGGAAGAGCATTTAGCTTCAGGTGTCGATGTCATTTCACAAATAGGTCCGGGAATGTTCGGTTTTCGTGATGATACAGGACAGTTTTCTCTAGATGCCTTTCGTTACAAAGCATCATTACCTAACATCAAAGCGTTCGAATTGAAGTTTCATCAAGGTGCCAAAATACGTGGCGGTCACCTGGAAGGCTCCAAGGTTACGGCAAAGGTTGCTGCAACACGATTGGTCCCCATTGGCAAAACGGTCAATTCACCGAATCGGTTTGAGTTTCTTACGAATCCTGAGGAGGCACTGCGGTTCATCAATACCTTGCAAGAAGCAGGAGGCAAACCGGTAGGGGTTAAGATCGTTGTCGGTGATCCGAAACGTCTGGAGCCGTTCTTCCAAGCGATGGTCGATTTGGATATGGTTCCAGATTTCATAACCGTAGACGGTTCCGAAGGCGGTTCAGGAGCGACATTTAAAGCCATGGCGGATGGCATGGGTTTGCCGCTTTTCGCCGCGCTGCTCATCCTTGATGATGTTGCTCGGAAATTTGGTGTGCGCAATCGTATGAAGATTTTCGCTTCAGGTAAACTCATCACACCGGATAAGGTTGCCATCGTCCTTGCTTTAGGTGCGGACTGCGTCAACTCTGCTCGCGGCTTTATGATGGCAAATGGCTGCATAATGGCGATGCAGTGCCATACTGGCAAGTGCCCGACCGGAATCACGACAACGGATTCGAAGTATCAGGCAGCCTTGGCTCCAGAGGAAAAGCAATGGCGGGTGATGAACTACATTTTGCAATTGAGGGAAGGGTTATTCTCATTGGCTGCAGCTTCTGGATTGGATAGTCCGCGGGGATTTCGAAGAGAGCATGTGGTATTTACGAACGAAAGCGGACAGAGCACGAGAATCGTTGATTTATATCCATATCCAGAGTCATGAATGATTGAAAATAAGGCTGTCGAGCCCATGCTCGGCGGCCTTTATTTGTGTTAATTTTTGCAGGAGTTTTGAAGGAATTTGTCGAAATAATTAGATTCATGGAAATAAATCAGCGTATTTTGGAGGTATGATGAGAACTTCTCTGAAAACAAAAGTCAAAATAGCAGCGGTGATTACCGCATTATCCCTTGTAGTTGGGAATCCAAGCCTGCAGGCAGCTGGAAACAGCGTAGATAGCGCGGCTGCAGCGCTAGACTACTTGAATGACGTAAGGTCCAATATGGGCATTCCATCGATGAAATTAGACCCCCTACTTACCAAAGCAGCAGGAAACCATGCGAACTATCTTCTCATCAATCAGGAGAACGGACATACAGAAGCGCCAAGCAAGCATGGTTACTCAGGAGAACTTCCATGGGATCGAGCCGCTGCAGTAGGCTTTGATACGGATACATTTGGTGTATTTGAGGATGTTTCGTTCTTTACGAAAACACCAGAGGAAGGCGTTCAGTCCTTGCTAGATGCTCCGCTGCATAGATCGAGTTTGATTTTGCCCAGCATGACACTGTTAGGTGTGGGGTACAACGAACATGCGATTGTTCTAAATCCGGCCAAAGCTTGGTTTGTCGACGCAGGAATTGGCGTATATCCCTATGATGGGCAAACGGATGTACCTGTTAGTTTTGATGGGAATGAAATTCCTAACCCGTTGGATGAATTTGATTTGGAAAGATCGGGATATTTTATCACCAGTGCGGGGGTTTCTCAAGATAAGACAGACGTTTCCGCAACCTTGTTGGATTCTGCAGGCAAGCCTGTTGACATTTTGAAGTTAAAACAAGACCTTGGCGATACGAACGCTTGGCATCTTATTCCCAAAAAGGATTTACTCTATGGTGAAACGTATACCGTAACGGTCGATGATAAGACATGGTCCTTTACGACGGTTTCTGATTCAGACGGTTCTTCTACGACAGGTAAGGTTGGTCCAACGAAGCTATTTAGTAACGGCAACGTTGGGATTCGTATCAATGGCAAGTACATAGATGTTTCTCCAAAAGCCAAGATTATTGATGGAAGTACGTTCATCCCGCTCCGCGGCGTTTTTGAGGCGATGGGAGCTAAAGTCGTTTGGGAGGGCTCGCGGAAAGAAGTCAGCATCGTCAAAGACTCCACTACGATTGTACTAACTCTCGGGAATAAGCAAGCGCTAGTTAACGGAAATTGGCAGACACTTTCCATGGCTCCGTTCGTTTCAGCGGAAGGTTCCACGTATGTGCCGCTTCGCTTCGTTAGTGAGGCGCTTGGCGCAGAGGTAGCTTGGGAAAGTGAAAGTTGGACGGCAGTTATCAATTTGAATAAGTAGGTAGAGAAGTCGAGCAGCATTGCTCGGCTTTTTCTCATTTTGAAACAATTCCTCGGCTGATGCGTCTACATGTAAGTGCTGTTAAAATATGGGATCTCCATTAGATGAAAGAGGTGTCAATTTTGAAGAAATTCATCTTAGGATTAAGTTGTGGCCTAGTCATTGCCGGTTCGTCCGTCGCTTTCGCGTCAGATACGATTCAAGCTTTATTATTTCCAGCCAGTTTTGAAATTAATGGCAGTCAAGTGGATATGAATAGTGATTATCAGATTTTGAATGTAGATGGGCACGCATATGTGCCTGTTCGGTTTGTGGCTGAAAATCTGGGAGCAACAATTGATTACGACACGGAATCTCAAAAAATTATAGTTAAAAATAAACCATTAGATATTAGGGATCCAGATTACTCAAGTATCTCAGTGGGGAATTTAATCCTAACGAAGTCGGGAGATAAGACCAAAGTTACGGGTCAATTGAAATTTGAAGGCATGGGAAACGCGCGAAATATGATCGGGGGCGGATTAACCTTTTACAACGAGGATAATGAGAAAATTGGCGATGCGATGATTACGGGGACTAATTTCGGAGTACAGACACAAACCTTCGTCACCGAGGGGGATGGTGATTTCAAGAATTATGCAGCGGCATACCTACATATTGGTGCGGTTAATTATCGCATTATTCGTGATTTGCCTCAGATCATTTATAGTAATCCGAATTTTCATTTCATGTTGAATATTCCATCCAGTTGGGAGGGGAAATATGAGGTCGAAGAGAAGATCGATGTAGCTTCTAGGCGTGTGAACTATCTCTTTATCGACAAGGTAAATAAGGAGTTTGGAGGTGTAATTTTTAGCATTTCGATATGGACGAAGGAAGATTGGCTTGAGAATGGTCTTATTGCGAAGGGAATTGATCAACGATATAAAGTTGGGGAAGACGCGGATCACGTTTTCATCTTATTTCCGCCTGGAGATGTGGAGTACAATCCCCATGATGAAAAGCTCACAGCGGAATATAGCTCAATGACAGACCAGATAAGTAAAATCAGAACTAGTTTTAAAGTTGAAAAATGAAAATGAATCTAATGAGCCTGTAATCATCCAACGATTACTCAAATTATATCAATAAGGGAAAAGCCAGCGGGGATCCGCTGGCTTTTATCCGTGTGCGCCCAGCATGGGCGCTATCTCTAGGGTTCAAGTCCCGAATGGCGAAGGCAGTAGTAGCCATAGCTTAAGACAAGGGTGTCGACCGTGAGGTCGAATCTGAAGGA